>JAOAPQ010000444.1 GCA_025462965.1 Bryobacterales bacterium | reverse complement strand
GTCGACACGCACGCGTACACCGACGGCGTGATTCCGCCCTATTACGATTCGCTGGTTGCGAAGCTGATCGCCCACGGGCGCGACCGCGAAGAAGCCATCACGCGCATGCAGCGGGCGCTGCAGATGTTCATCGTGGAGGGGATACACACGTCCATCCCGCTGCACCAGAAAATCCTCGCCGATCCGGATTTCCGCGCCGGGAACTTCGATACGAACTTCGTACAGCGTTTCATGAAAGGCTGAGTAACATGAACACAAAACAGCCCAAGTCTATTTCGTGTTCATGAAGGTCCGCGACCATGCGATACCCGATTCTGATTTCGCAAACCGCGACCGGCTACAGTGCATCCGTGCCGGATCTGCCGGGGTGCGTCGCCGTCGGCGAAACGCGGGAAGAAACCCTTGCTCTGATGGCGGAAGCCATCGAAGTGCACTTGCAGGGCATGCGCGAAGACGGGGAGAACATCCCCGAACCCCCGGAGATGGAGATGGTAGAGGCGCGGGCATAAACTTGCCGAGCCAAATAGTGCAATCAGCACTCGAAACGGCTTGCCCGTTCCCTCAGTACGGCCCTCGCCGCCCCAGTTGTGAGTTCTGCTTGACGCTGGGCAGTGGCCCCCCGCCGCCGTCCGAATAGTGGCCGCTACCGGGTGCTCCCGTGAAATTCAAATCCGCGTCACTGAACGTCAGAGGCCGGTCGAGCACCATTTCGATGGTGCTGCCCTTCGCAAGCACCGCATCCGGTCCGCGCGTAAGCAGCACTTCCGCCAGGCCCGCCGCCGCCCCCGCTCCCGCGCCAATCCCCGCGCCCTTGCCGACACTCTTCGCCGCCGCTCCCGCAACCACGCCGATCGAAGCGCCCGCGGCGGTGGTTTCCGCAACAGTGCGCACATCGCCGCCCTTGTTGCCTTCGCTGATGATCTTACCCTCTTTGCGATCCAGTTCTTCCGATGCGCGTCCGTCCACGCCGCTCAGCCGGGCGCGAAAATCGCGGGTCACGCCGTTCGCGAGAGTCAGGCTGTCGAAGCGAAGGTACAGTTCGCCCCGCCCTTTCACGCGACCAGGACGCTTCACTTCGGTAATGGTCCCGCTCACGAAACTGCCGGGCGGAATCACGATTTTTCCATTCGCCAGAATAGGAAAAACGGTTTCGAGATACACGCGATCGCCCGGCGCCGAATGCTTCGTACTCACGCTGTTGATGAGAGCCAGCGGAATCTTCACGCCGGTCCCCACGACATATTCTTTGGAATCTGCCGGCGTGTCTTGCGCCATACCGAACGATGCCAGAACGAATCCGCAGACAAGTAGGCGCTTCATGGAAAACCTCGCTTCTATTGTAAACGCAGCACCCGCCTTAAGGTTTCAATGAGTGGGCAATGAAAGCCCCGCCGCGCTCATTTGACTGCCAATCGCGACGCGCACTTCCGGATTCCCGGGTACTTCTCCCGGCAGTTGCACGTTGATCTGGTATAGTCCCGCGAAGCCGGGTGTCAGGCCGGCGTAATAGATCAGTCTGGGATCGATTGCATTGCCGTTGACCAGCACCCGCAAGTCCGCCAGGTGCTGGATAGGAGCCGCCGCGTACGCCACCTGGCCGGCGGATGAATCGGGAATGGTGCGCCCCAGACCCACGGCATAGATCACGATCACTTCACCCGCCGAGGCGGGGGATGCAGCCGTGATCAGGGACCCGTCCGCATGCGTGGCGAGCAGCGTGCCCGGGTTGCTTTGGAATAAGCCCGGCGCGGTTTCTCCCAGAACGATCGTCGCTGCCGGTCCGCTCGAACCCTGCCGGACCACGGAGATAGCCACCGGTCCCGGCAATAGCGTGTTCGGTACCAGGATGTTGATCTGCGTCGGAGACACATAGAAGAGACTCGCCGCGCCGATACCCATGTAGACCGTGACGCCGCCCAGGGTTGTCGGTAATTTCGAGCTGTTGGCAGGCAGACTTTGCGTGCCGCTCGCCAGATTCACGCCATAAATGGACACGATCGTATTCGGCGCATAGTCGTTCGGCAGATTGCTGGCGGAATTGACTATGCTGGCTGATGAATACGACGGTGCCGTCGAAGTCTGGTTGCCTTCGGCCCCAATGGACGATCCGAGGACCAGGATGGCCAGCGCTACGCGCGCGGCGAACATGACAGACTAGCTTCCATTGTGGGGGATTCGGTGCGCTTTGGCTATACCCCAGCGACAGGCAGGGCCTATTGCGCTCCCTGGACCGTGATCGAAAGCGGCTGTGTGGTCAGTCCGCCTGTCTGAATAACCAGAGGCTGATCGCCATCCGGAACGTTCGGGATCGTGACGTTGAATTGATAAACCTGCGCGAAGTTGGGCGCGAGACCGGCGAAGACGGCTGTAGCGGAAACTCCGCCTATGGTGATGACGGGCGAGGTGGAGAGCGGATAGAAGGGCGAGGCCGGCGTGACCAGACCCGCGGCAAGCGCCGGGTTCGTGGTTCCGAAGCCGGTTCCGTAAAGAGTGATGGTTTCATTGCGCTGCGCCGGCGTCGTTATGCTCGGAGCCGAAGGGAACAACCCGGCCTTGCCGACAAAGGTACCGTTCTGGTGGCCGGCCGCTGGATACTTGTTGTTGTCCGCGGTCCCGGGCGCGAACGCGAACAGCGATGGCGCGATGCTCTGGTAGGTCACCGTAGCCGCCGTGCTCGATTGTCCGTTCGTGGTCACGACGACCGGGATGCCGCTCCCGGTTGCGCTGTCGGCGGGCGTGATGACGTTGATCTGCCCCGGGCTGATGAACTCCACGTAGGCGGGCTTGCCGTTCACGGTCACGGATGTGCCATCGAGCGACGTGGGCAGTTGGTTGCCGCCCGAACCGAAATCGGAACCGGCCCACTGGCGCGTGTTCACCGCAAGATTGGCGCCTTGAATCGTGAGATAGGTGTTTGGGCCCACTGGCGTGGCCGCAAAAGTCGCGCCGTTCACCACTCCGCCCGAGCTGATGGAAGGCGCGGGGCCGCCGGCTGCCGGCGTCAGGGTTATGTTGCTGGTGTAGATATGCCCATCGTTCGCGTTGCGCAGTCCCCTCGACGCGTTGCCCGCCGCATAAAGAACAATGTTACCCACGTCCGTCGCGGGCGGCGTCCACTTGAATTTGAACGTATAGGAATTGGGACCGGTGCTGGCGACGTTACCTGCCAGAGTATGTTCGATGTACTGAATGGGAAACGAGGAGTTGCAGGCCTTTCCGGCCTGTTTGGGGCTATTGTCACCGCAGATTACCTGCGTCAAAGCATCCTCCGGCGCGAAGTCGCCGGGCTGGGTAAAGTTTTTAGTCTGTGTGGCTTCGCTCGCTAGGCGTGCGGTCAACTCAAAACCCCAACTCCTCTCGGCTGCGTCCGCGATCGTGACGCTGATCTCTTGCGCGACGCCCGGCGTGTACGTCGAAGACACCGTCTTGATCGCGACACTGCCGCCGCCGGAGTTCAGTGTCGTGCCTACGTGGCAGGAAGTACAAGCCGCCCTATCGTCGCCGGGCGCTCCGGTATAGCCCGCATCCGGGCCAAACGAGTGAGCGAAAATTAATGCCGGAATAACACCCAGCAGGCACGCCATTTTCCCAATTACGATCTTTTTCCTTTTCGACATATCCCCCGTATTTCCACCCCGCCGTTCTCTTATAACACCTGAATCTATCCTCGGACTCAAACACTGAGGAACTTTAACGTTTTCGCAACAACTCGAGTGCTTTGCGGGTGACCGTGGTAATCGGGACGTCCGTAAAGAGCTCTGGCTTCATCCACTTGCCGCCCGCGGGCGCAGAGCCGCGAGGCATTGCTCCACGATAAACAGTGACCGAGTAACACTGATTAACAATGGTGTGCTGAAAATTTCCTACTACGCTTGTATCAATTAGCGCGGGAATATCTTCAAGCCCGGGTAGTTCCCAAAAACCCGCCATGCGCCGTGCGTCGGCGTCTCTCTGTCGCAAGAAGATCCACTGGCCTCGCCGGACGATCACCACGCGCGATTCCACTGCTTCGGGCTTGACCTTCCCCAGTTTCACCGGGAGCTGGTTCTGCGTTCCGGCCATCCGCGCCTCGCACGTGCTGTTAACAGGGCAGACCAGACACAACGGCGCGCGCGGCAGGCAAACCGTCGCTCCCAGTTCCATCATGGCCTGGTTGAATGCGCCGGGACGGACGCGGTGGAGCCATTCGTCCGCAGCCGCCTGGAAGCGTTTGCGGGTCGCCGGAGCTCTGATGTCTCCCGGGTCATTGGAGACGCGCGAGATGACGCGTATGACATTGCCATCCAGCACTGCATGAGGCAAGCCGAACGCAATACTCGCTACCGCCGCCGCCGTATAGGGGCCAATGCCCGGCAGCGCGCGAATGGCTTCCAGATCGCTCGGAAATCCACCCCGCTCCACGACCAGCGCGGCGCCCGCCCGCAGGTTGCGCGCCCGCGAATAGTATCCCAGGCCGCTCCATGCCGCCAGTACCTCCGCTTCCGGCGCGCCGGCCAACGCTTCTACCGTCGGGAAGCGCCGCAGAAATTCTTCATAGTAAGGGATGGCAGCGGCTGCGCGCGTCTGTTGCAGCATGATTTCGGATACCCAAATCCGATACGGATCACGCGTGCGGCGCCAGGGAAGATCGCGGTGCCCCGCGTCGAACCATGCGAGCAGCCGGGCCGCGTAGGACAGGTCATCGTCTTCCGTGGCCTGTCGTTCGCCGGTTGCCCAACCAGGCACTACGGCAAAGCCTTGACGAACTCTCCCACCACTCGGAACTGTCCTTCTTCCAGCTCGAATGCCGGAAATTCCCTATTCAGTGGCTCCAGCCGGATCGACGCGTGCTCCCACTCGTTTTCCGCCGTCTCGCGCTTTACGCTGGTGTAGCGTTTCACCGTGAACCGCGCGCTCGAATCCGTCGCGCCGAATACTTCGATCAGCAGGTGCTTGCCTTGCCTCGAGCCCACCACGGGCGCGCGGAAAACGCAAAATGCGCCATCCGCAATCAATGGCTCCATCGACCGGCCCACCACCTGTGCAATAAACATGCCTTCACTCAGCCGCAGCCCCTGAACACGGCGCCATTCATCCGCTTCGGCCTCGATTTCCATGTCCTCACCGAACTTCGTCGCCGCGGCGCGTAGCGAGTAAACCGGAAGGTGCGTCTCGAACCGGCGGACGCGCCTGTCAACATGCAACTCGTACAACTCGTCGATGCTCGCGCTGCCCGCGGGCTCCCGTTGCGAGATCGCCAGGAAATTGGAAAGCGAGTCTTCGAGCGAAAGAAGAAAAGCCTCCCCGCCCATCTCCCGGATGCGCAGCGTGAAATCATCTTCCAGGCACTCCAGGTACTCGAGATCCTCCTCGTCCAGATCCAGCTCTTCCCAATCCGCCCGCAAACGGAAAGCAAGCTCCCGCGAGCTGCTATCCAAGCTGAAAACGCCGATTGCAACTCGCGGCACTCCGGGCCTGGCCAGTTCCAGAAGACAGAACTCGGCGGATTTCGAGGAAGGAAAAGAGACGACTGTGGCAGGCATCAGGCGTGCCTGGGGTAGTATCCAAGGCGATGGCGGATCTTCACGTTCTGCAGGTCCACCGTTACCTTGAGACGCCGGAAGACCTTGTCCTTCGTGTCCTCCACATCGGGGACGTAGCGCAGGATGTACTGCGTAGTCACTTCGCCCGTAATATCCTGCACGGCGTGGAAAATGCCGGTCGCGATCTCTGCCGCATAACCGCCGGTGCCCACGGTGTACGCGTAGTTGCCCTCGTCCGAGGGCTTTGAGAGATAGCCGGAAACGTCCTTATAGAGATTGTTCAGCGGGTATTCGACGCGCCCGCCGGTTTCTTCCGCCAGCCGCCTGAGACTGTCCTCGCCTTCGCTGCTGAACCCGAACGCGACCGTGCTCATGCCGTAGATCGTGATCAGGTTTCGCTGCGCCAGCTCCAGCACTTCGTTCAGGGTCTTCTTGCTGGCGGTATCGTGGCCGTCGCCGATGACGACCAGCACACGCCGGGGCTCGAAGGGTTCGCCCTTCACCAGCTTGCGGTTCTCGCAAGCCATGTAGATGGAATCGAAGAACGCCGCGCCGCCCGCGGGCTTCAGTTTGCGCAGCTTGTCGACCATCTTTTCCGAATCGGTGGTGGTGTCCACCTGCAACTCGGGCTTCTCGTTGCCGAACGTGATCAGGTAGCCGCTGAACTTCGGGTCCCCGGGCAACAGATTCAGGATCAGCTCGGTCGCGGCGTCCTGATACTTCGACCAGTGGATCTTCATCGCGTTGCTCATATCGAGCAGGAAGCCCACGACCACGGGTTGATTGCGGTCGCGCGAGAAGAAGTCGAGCTTCTGTTCCTTGCCTTCGTCGAACAGGTGAAAATCTTTGGCGTCCAGGTTGGAGACGAAGCGGCCCTTGTCGTCCGTCACCGTCACCGGAACGATGACCTCGTTGACCGACACCCGAATAGGCGCCTGCGCCCGTGCGAATTGCTGAAGAGCGAGACCGGCGGGGACTGCGGCAAGGAATTCGCGGCGTAACATGCCAGTGATCATTGTACCGGACGGACGGGTCGCGCGGTACGAAGCCGCAGGTTTAGCCCGCTCCTGGCGTGTCAAATGCCTCCATCAGAAGAACCTTTCGGTAAGGATAATCCATCCGAATATTCACACCCGGTACGAAGTGCCGCCAGGAGCCGCGCCAGCGCAGCCAATACGAAGGAGCTACAAGAGATGATTCGCAAACTTCTTGCCACGGATGACGACGCCGCGACGGCGATTCTGAGAGTGGTGCTGGGACTTGTCTTTTTCGTGCACGGAGCCCAGAAAATGTTGGGCTGGTTTGGAGGCTTCGGTTTCTCCGGCACAATGGGCTTCTTCACCCGCACCATGCACATACCGGCTCCGCTCGCCTTCTTAGCGATCGCGGCGGAGTTCTTCGGTGGTCTGGGGCTTGTCGTGGGATTCCTCACCCGAATAGCAGCGTTCGGAATCGCGGTAAACATGCTGGTCGCGATTGCGATGGTGCATAGCGCCTTCGGATTCTTCATGAATTGGAACGGCAAACAGCCAGGCGAGGGCTTCGAGTTCCACCTGCTGGTGCTCGCGATGACAGCGTTCCTCTTGATCCGTGGGGCGGGCGCGTTTTCGGTGGATCGCGCCCTCACGGGCACTGAGCCGTCCCGCGCGGTACAGCGAAGTCCCGCGCATTCATGAGGACGAGCGCTCCGGAGGAGTCGCCCCGTCTGCGTATGGGCTTATCGAGGTGTTGTCGCATAAAGAGCCGCCGACGAAACAGAGATCCAGCTTGCGCGCGAGTTGAAGCCGATCGGAACTGACCGCATCTACACAGAACAAGGCGGTTGTTCGGGTTTGGTGGAAGTATGGACGTGCCAGGGGTCCCGCGAGATGACGGCGCAAGGGCGATTTCGAACATTTTCTTGATCTCCCAGCTAGTGTCGCCAGGGCTTTGCGCGATATATCCAAATGAGGTCTTGTCAGCTTGCACGCGAGCGAAACACCGAACCTCCTCCCGAGAAATAAAAATCATTCGTCCCAGGGAAGACGTGCCGGCGTCCAGCCTGAGAACTCACAAAGCGCTGGAGCAGTCTCATGATGGTGATAAATGACTATTCGTCCAGCCATTCCGCCCCTCGTTCTACTCTTTGTCGGACGTGTTTTCGCCCAGATTCCTCCTGCTTCACCCAATCGTCCCTGGCATTCTCCCGGCGAGCAACAAATCAAAGACGACGCGAAACATTTCCGTGAGTCCAGATTCAGCATTGAGCCGAACAGGGTTTACTCGTTGGCAGAACTCGTGGATCTGGCCGAGACGCACAATCCCGAGACCCGTCTCGCGTGGGAGGGCGCCCGCGCTCAGGCGGCGGCCATGGGCGTCGCACGGAGCGAACTCTATCCGACCGTCGCGGCCGTTGCACTCTCGCGGACGGACCGCGCGGAGGTCCCTCTGGGAGCCCAATTCTATCGCCAGACGGTTCAAACATTTGAAGCGGCGTTAGAGCTGAACTACACAATTTTTGATTTCGGCGCGCGGGCAGGCCGAATCGCCGCGGCAGGAGCGGAGCTGTTCGCCGCTAATTTCGCGTTCAACGAAACCCATCGGAGGATCATTTATCAGGTGGCGCAAACCTACTACCGGCTTCTGAATGCGTTGGGTCAGCAGGACGCCGCCCAGGCAAGTCTGACTAACGCGCAGACCGTACAACAAGCCGCCGAGGATCGTCTGAAACAGGGCCTTGCAACTTTGCCGGACGTGCTGGAGGCACGAAGCGCGACGGCACAGGCGCAGTACGAACTGCAAGCGGCCCTTGGAGCTGAGGAGATTGCGCGAGGGGATCTGGTAACCGCGCTCGGAGGTCGCCCCACCGTTGTTATTCACGTGGAGCCGATCAACCAGCTGCCAATTCCCGAGTCGATCGGCGATTCCGTCGATCAGGCGATCGATCGCGCCTTCGAACAACGCCCGGATCTCATGCAGCAAATGGCCGAAATACGAAGGGCAAATGCAGGCGTCAAAGAGGCACGCGCTGCGTTTTACCCATCTTTGACTTTCACGGCCAGCCCAAGCGCGCAATCGTTGTATTTTTTGCAGCAAACGTTTCCCTGGGGCCACACTGCGGATCTGGTGGGCGGGCTGAGTGTAAACCTGAAATGGACCTTGTTTGACGGCGGTTCGCGGAAAAATAACCTGGCGCGAGCGGAAGCGACCGTCCGCGCGGCAGAGGCGCGAGTTAACGTTGCCCGCGATCAGATTGCGGACGAGGTTTGGAGAGCTTACTCCAATGCGAAGACCGCCCTTCGCCAGCGGCAAACTGCCATCGCGCTCCTGGAAGCGGCCACTCAATCCTATGCCGCCGCTCTGGACTCGTACAACTACGGCGTCCGTAGTTTCCTGGATGTCACCGCCGCCCAGAGGACCCTCGCACAGGCCCGCTCGGTTGATGTGTCGGCGCGAACGCAGGTTCTCACCAATCTGTTGGATCTGGCTTTCGGAACCGGTAGTCTGATTCAATCAGGTGCCGGGAAACTCCGACCATGACTGGAAACAGAAGTAGTCGCTTTATGAAGTACGGGCTGATTCTGGCTTACCTCCTGCTTGGGAGCTGCGCACGGGCTCCTTCCTTTGACGTGCTGGGGTCGTTCTTCCCGGCATGGCTTTTCTGTCTGGCCGCGGCGATTCTCCTTACCGTTGTCGTCCGATGGCTGTTCTCGCGTCTGGGCCTTGCGCTCGAACCTCCGATTTTGATCTATCCGAGTCTGACTGCTTTATTTTCATTTGCACTGTGGCTCATCTTATTTCGGTAGTGACGAACCATGGATATTGATACGAGCACGAAATCCCGCAGGCTGCTGGGCCGCCTCGTCAGTGTTGGCATCGTGATAGCCGCCGTGGCTCTGGGGCTGACGGTCCTTTACCACACCAACTCCTATCCGCGAACTGACGATGCCGAAATATTTGCGAATTTCATCGGGATCGCGCCACAAGTGGAGGGTCCGATCACCCGGCTGAATGTGCACGACAACCAGT
>JAOAPQ010000641.1 GCA_025462965.1 Bryobacterales bacterium | reverse complement strand
TCCTGCTCATCGATTCCAACGGCGTCAAGGAATTGATCGCGCTTGTGGATCGAAAGCTCCTGACACTCGCCCTCAAAGGCACCAGCGACCGGCTTCGGAACCACCTGATGCAGGGCATGTCGCAGCGTGGCGCGGAAATGCTGAAGGAGGACATGGAAGCGATGGGTCCGGTGAAGATCAAAGACGTTGAAATCGCTCAGCAGCAGATCATCGCCCTGGTCCGGAAATTGGAAGCTGAAGGCACCATCAACATGAAGGGATCGGTTGGCGAGCAGTATGTCGTCTAAGATCATGAACCGGGTGGAGAGTACCGGGATCGCGCCCATCGTGTGGCGCCAGGCAGGCGATCCGCCAGATTCGCGGCCGCACCAAACCGTGCCGTTCCAACCCGGTAAATCGGTGGCGAGCGCCGAAGTCGCGGCATTGCGAAATCGCATCGTTGAACTGGAGCACACTGCGCGAATCCAAAGCGCCGAGGCTTACCAAAATGGCTTGCGGGATGGCGAAACACAGGGCCGGGCGCAAGCTCAGGCCGCTTTGCAGCCGGTTCTCGACCGCATGACGCAGACCGCGAGCGACCTCTGTGCCCTGCGTCCGCGTCTGCGCCGCGAGGCCGAAAGCGACGTCGTCCAGCTTGCCATTGCCATCGCCCGCCGCATTCTGCATCGCGAACTTTCCATCGATCCCGCCGCAATGCAGGCTCTGGTCCAGGTAGCATTAGGCCGCATGGACCGGCAGGAAATCCATCGTGTCTGGGTTCATCCGTCTCAGGCGATCGCCGTAAAGGCCCGTCTCGCCGGCGAAAGCCGGCAGGTGGAAGTGATCGCTGACGCTAATCGCGATTTGGGCTCGCTGCTTTTCGAAACGAATCGGGGCAAGCTGGACGCCTCGATCAACGCCCAGTTCGAAGAGATTGAACGCGGCCTCACCGACCGGATGAACCAACGATGAGCACACACCTCGCGCCTCTCGACTTTGCTCCTTATTTTAGCGATATCGAACGCCTCGACCCCTTTCAGGCGGCTGGCGAGGTAGTGCAGTTGGTTGGTTTGCTCATCGAATCCGCCGGACCATCCGCCGCCGTCGGCGATTTTTGCGTCATTCGCACGCAGGATGGGCGCGACATCCGGACGCAGGTGATCGGCTTCCGCAATGGTCACGTGCTCTCCATGCCGCTTGAGGATACGGACGGGCTCCGGCTCGGTGACCTGGTGCTGGCGCGACCCGGCGAAGCCACTGTAAACGTTGGACCGGCGCTGCTCGGGCGCGTTCTCGATGGCTTCGGCGCCCCTATGGACGATGGGCCCCGCGTCGATTCCGGCCAAAGCTATCGCCTCTATCGGCCGCCGCAAAATCCGCTCGACCGCGCCCACATCACCGAGCCGTTAATCACGGGAATTCGCGCGATCGATGGATTGCTCCCTTGCGGAAAGGGACAGCGCATCGGCATCTTTGGCGGCAGCGGCGTCGGGAAAAGTACACTGCTCGGCTCCATGGCGCGAAACAGTTCGGCCGACGTGAGTGTGATCGCTTTGATCGGCGAGCGAAACCGTGAAGTGCTCGCGTTTCTCGAGCACGATCTCGGGCCGGAGGGCCGCCGGAAGTCCGTCGTGATCGCCGCGACCTCCGACCGCCCGGCTCCTCTTCGCGTGCGCGCGTGTTTTGTCGCGCTCGCGGTCGCCGAATACTTTCGCGATCAAGGCGCGAATGTATTGCTCGTCATGGATTCCGTCACCCGCCTGGCCATGGCGCAACGTGAGATCGGCCTCGCCGCGGGCGAGCCGCCCAGCCAGAAAGGCTACACGCCATCGGTGTTCAACATGCTTCCCAGGATCTGCGAACGGGCCGGGAACTTCGCGCGCGGCTCGATCACCGGGTTCTTCACTGTGCTGGTGGAAGGCGACGACTTCAACGAACCCATCTGCGATGCTGTCCGGTCCATTCTGGACGGCCACATCACGCTTTCGCGCGAACTCGGCGCCGCGGGTCACTATCCAGCCATTCAAATTCTGGATTCCGTCAGCCGTTTGCAATCTCAGATCGCCACGCCGGAACAGAAGTTTCATTCCCAGAAAGTTCGGGAAGCCCTCGCGGCATACCGCCAGGCGGAAGACTTGATCCAGCTTGGCGCATACGCCGCCGGTTCCAATCCACGCCTTGACGCCACCATCCGCGCCCGCGACAACATGCTTCGCTACCTGCGTCAGGACAGCGCTGCCGTCTCCCCAATCCAGGAAACGCTCACCGGACTTGGCTCGCTGGCGTCCATGTTGCCGTGAAGGTCTTTCGTTTTCCTCTCGAACGAGTCATTCACTGGCGCCGGACGCAGGTCGAGCTGGAGCGCGCCGCGACCGAGCGACTGGTCCAACGCCGTATGGAACTCCAGAGTGCCATGCAAGCGCTCCAATCGGGCCGCTCTGCCGCGGAAACCTCCATCGCCTGTACGGTCTTTATCGACTCGCGCGATCTGCAAACCCTAAGTGCCTATCAGGAGCGCACCAGGCGCGAAAGGGCCGCCCTGATGGAGCGCCAGGGACAGCTTGAACGTGAAATGTCCGTTCAACTCGCGAAGACTACCGAAGCGCAAAGGCGCCTAAAGCTGCTGGAGCGATTGCGCGCCAAAAGGCTTCGCGAATGGACCATCGCGATGGAGGCCGACGAGGAGCGCTTCACCGCGGAAGCCTGGCTTGGCAGATGGCCTATGCTGAAAGTGGGTGATGAAAAATGCACGGGCCGCGTGGCTCCGGCTGCGCGAATGGACCGGCCGGTCTCTTAATCGCGAAGACCGCGTCGCAGTCCTTCTCAGCTTCGTAATCGGAGCGCTTGTCGGACTCGTCGTTGTCGCTTTCATTCTGCTGACCGGCCGTTTGGCCGCGCGGATGTATCCTCCCGGCAGCGCGGCCTGGCGGCGCATCTTCGTGCCCACAGCCGGCGCGCTCGTTTCCGGCGTGCTCCTCTATCGCTATTTCCCCGACGCGCGCGGCAGCGGAATTCCTCAAACCAAGTTCGCCATCTTTATCTACAACGGTTACATATCGCTCAAAACCGTAATTGGCAAGTTTGTCTGCTGCTCTATTTCCCTTGCCAGCGGCATCGCCCTCGGCCGCGAGGGTCCATCCGTCCAGATCGGCGCCGGAATCGCCTCTGTGCTCGGAAGGCGCTTCGGGTTGCGCGTGGAAACCGTGAAATCACTGGTTCCGGTCGGCTGCTCGGCGGCTCTGGCGGCTGCGTTCAATACGCCCATTGCGGCGGTCCTCTTTTCGCTCGAAGAGATCCTGGGCGATCTGCACGCGCCCGTGATCGGCTCCGTCGTCATAGGCTCGGCGACGTCATGGATGGTCCTCCACCTCATCCTCGGGGATGAGCCACTCTTCCATGTGCCGGCCTACCAGCTTGTTTCTCCCGTCGAATTTGCGATCTACGCGTTCCTCGGCCTCGTCGGAGGACTCGGTTCGGTGGTGTTCGTGAAGCTACTGCTCGGTCTGCGGATCTGGTTTCGCAGCCTGCCGAGATGGACTGCGTGGTTCCAGCCCGCGATCGGCGGCCTGGCAGTGGGTCTGCTGGGGTGGTTCGTGCCGGAGGTTCTGGGAGTCGGCTACGACTACGTGGATCGCGTGCTCGGCGGCGATCTGGCGCTTAAGACCGTCGTCCTGCTGGCTTTTCTGAAGATCGTCGCCACCGCCACCTGCTACAGCTCCGGGAACGCAGGCGGCATATTCGGGCCCAGCCTCTTCATCGGCGCCATGATCGGCGGCGCCTTCGGCAGCGTGGCCCACACGCTCTTCCCCGGTCAAACCGCGGGGCCGGGCGCGTACGCGCTCGTCGGCATGGGCACTGCCTTCGCCGGCATCGTGCGGACTCCGCTCACGTCCGTCATCATGATCTTCGAGATGACGCGCGATTATTCCATCATCGTGCCGCTCATGATCTCGAATCTCATTAGCTTCCTGGTGTCATACCGCCTTCAGCGGGAGCCGATTTACGAAGCGCTCGCGGAGCAGGAAGGCGTTCACCTGCCCGGCGGCGAGTCGCGCGAGCAACTCTCGCGGCTGCAGGTCGGCAGCTTTATGCAGACCGCGCCGGCGTTGGATCTCGCGGGTCCGCAGGTGGAAGCCCACGTCCATCCCGATGATTCCCTCAGCATCGCGCTCGAAAAGATGGGCTCGGCCGGAGTCACTGCTCTCCCCGTCGTAAGTCGCGCGAACGCGCGCCAGATCCTGGGAGTCGTGACGCTGCACGACATCCTGAAAGCATACGGAGTCAAGGAGCTCGAATGCGACTGATTCTGATTGTTGCGGCGGTGATGGTGGTAATGTATGGGATCGACAAATTCCTTGCCGGCCAGGAGCGGAACGAGGTGCGGCAGGATGCTCACCTTGCGTTTGCGGCGGGAGAGCGCTTGCTCCGTGAAGGCAAACCTAACGAAGCTGTGTTGAATTTCGGCCGGGCGCACGCCCTCCAACGTTCGAATCCCGACTACGAGATCGCGCTCGCGTCGGCACAGTTGGCGGAAGGCCGGATCGATACCGCCCGCAACACGCTCGACAATGTCCTGCAGGATGATTCCAACAACGCCCGCGCGAACTTGCTGATGGCCCGGGTGATGGTTGCAAAGCAGGCGTTTTCCGCGGCCGATTCCTATTACCACCGGGCTATCTACGGTGCCTGGCCGGCCAACTCACAGCGTGAGCGAGCGGACATTCGGCTGGAACTCGCCGACCTGCTGGCGAAGCGAGGCGCAAACGAGGAGCTCCTTTCGGAGTTGCTGCTCCTGCAAAACGAACCCGCTACGGACCCCGATCGCGAAGCCAGGGTCGCCGCGCTGTTATTGCAAGCCGGTACCGCATCGCGCGCAGCGGATGCCTATCGCGCGCTCATCCATCGGGATCCGGAGAATCCCGCCGCCTTCGCTGGCTTGGCACAAGCGGAGACGTTACGTGGAAACTATCGCGCCGCCCGGTCGGCATACAGATCGGCGTTGCGTATCGATCCCGGCGACGCTCCGCTTCGAGGGCAGCAGGAAATGGTCGAGAGACTTGCAAATCTGGACCCTACGCCACGTCACTTGAGCTCCGCGGAAAAGTACAGTCGTAGTCTGGAGATTTTGACTTTGGTAAATGACGAGTTGCGCGCCTGCATGCACGACATCGCGCCCGTCGCCACGCCGCCGAAACCGAAAGGGGCTGTCACCAACGAACTCGCGGAATCGGTGCTCCAAAACGCGGAACGGCTCTGGAAGGCTCGCAGTGATTCCTGCAAGCAACCTCCAGAGCCGTTCGATCCACTACCGGTGCTGATGAAGAAGCTATCCCAGCAGTAGGGCTGTTACACCGCGAGGAAGATCCTGTTCCCGCCGCGGTTCACCAGCAGCAGCGATTCGCCATCGGCCTTCAGTGCATGCTTGAGGTCCTGTGCGTTGGTCACTGGCTGGCGGTTCACTTCCTGGATTACATCGCCCTCTTTGAGGCCCGAAGCGGCAGCCTGGCTGCCTGGGTCCACATCGGTTACCACCACGCCCTTGGTGCTGGCTGGCAGTCCGAGCTGGCGAGCGGTCTGCGCGTCCAGAGGTTCCACCGAAACGCCCGCCAGTGCCTTATCGGAAGGTGTTCCGTCGTTGCTGGCGCGTTCCGCCTTCTTGTCCTGCATTTCGCCGAGGTGAGCCGTCAAGTCCACGTTTTGGCCGTTGCGGAAAACCTTCAGCTTCACGGCCTGCGCGGGGTTCATCATGGAGATCGCCATCCGCAGCTGGTTGCTTTCCCGGATTGGCGTGCCGTTCACTTCCACGATCACGTCGCCCGTCTGGACACCGGCCTTCTGCGCGGCGCTGTCAGGCATTACCTGGCTCACAAGCGCTCCCTTCGGGCCATCCAGGTGCATCGCCTTCGCGATCGCCGGGGTAACTTCCTGTATCGTCACTCCGAGCGAAGCGCGCGATACATGGCCGCTGGTCACAATCTGATCCATCACCTGGCGTACCAGGTTCACCGGAACTGCGAAACCAATACCCTGGTTGCCGCCGGAGCCTGGTGCAAGAATCGCGGTGTTGATGCCGACCAACTCTCCGCGCTCGTTTACCAGCGCGCCGCCCGAGTTGCCCGGATTGATGGAGGCGTCCGTCTGGATGAAGTCTTCATAGTCTTCGATACCAAGGTTGGCGCGGCCGGTTGCGCTCACAATGCCCATGGTTACGGTCTGGCCGACGCCATACGGATTGCCGATCGCGAGCACTGCGTCGCCCACCTGCAGCTTGGAAGAATTGCCAACCGTAATCACGGGAAGGCTGCTGGCGTCAATCTTCAAAACCGCTACGTCGGTCTTGGGATCGGTGCCGACCACGCGCGCTTTGAACTCACGGCGATCGGGAAGGGTTACTTTAACATCGGTTGCGCTATCGACTACGTGGTTGTTTGTCAGGATGTAGCCGTCGGAGCTGACGATCACGCCGGAACCGAGTCCGCCTTCGCGGTGGGACCGAGGGGGCTCCACGCCGCCGCGGCCGCCGAACGGGCTGCCGAACTGCTTGCCGAATTGATTCCCGAAGAACTGGCGGAGCATGGGGTCCATGTCCTCTGCCTGGGCTTTGACCATTTTCGACGCGGAAATTTTAACGACGGCCGGCATCGCTGCCTTTGCGGCGGGCGCCATGGTGACGCGGCTCGGCGGCTCATTCGGATCCGCGAGTTTCAGGTTAATGTGGGACGATTGGAAGGCGGCGTGCGCGGCGACCATACTGCCGCCAACGGCTAGCACGGAGAGCAGCGCCAACCCTTTCTGTTTGGACGTTTTCAAAAAACTCATAGATCTCAAGGGAACTTTCACCTCTGTGTTTACAGACGGAAAAGACGCCGGAAGGTTTATCCTTGAAACTGGGTATTGCTGCCCCCGGAGAGTCGGTACGTTACCCTCCGGCTCTGATATGCTGACACGCAGGAAGAGGCTTATGCGGCTTATTGTAATTGCCGTGTTCACCGCCGTGCTGGCCGGCGCTCTTGCGGCAGACTCCCCCGCCGCGCCGGAATTTTCAGGCACATGGAAGATGGACCCGTCCCGGAGCGAATCGGCGCATCAGGCCGTGCCCATCGGCCCAGTCACGCTCCTGATCAAACAGACCGCGTCCGAGTTCACTCTTGAAACCAGGACGGGGGAGCGGGACAAAGCGGCCATTGCCAATGAAACCCTGACCTACAAGCTCGACGGCTCCGAGAGCACAGTGGTGGGTGCCGCCAGGGCGTCCGTCCAGACCAAGGCTCACTGGGACGGCGTCAAGCTGGTCACCGAAACCGCTCGCAACGTTCAAGACTCCACCGTTACGACCAGGTACGTGCTTAGCCTTGATCCGAGCGGAAGAGAGTTGACGATTGACAAGACCCTGACAGTCCAACACGGTTACCAGTTCCAGGGAGCAAACAACATTGGAACCGGCAAGGACGTGTTCGTAAAGCAGGGATCAGCCAAGAAGTAGCCGCTAAGAAATCAACCCCTTCCGGACGGCATACAAAATCAACTCCGGCATGCCCCGCAGTTTCAGCTTCTGCAGAATATTCGACCGGTGCGTCTCCACCGTATACACGCTCAAATGCAACATGTTCGCGACTTCCTTGCTGGACTTTCCCTCCGCCACCAGCTGCAGGACTTCGCGCTCGCGAGCCGATAACAGGTCGTAGGAGTCCTCCGCTCCCGCGCGCTGCAGTTTGCGCATGTAATCGTCCAGCAGCACCTTGCTTACCGCCGGGCTGAAGAACGATTTGCCCTCTGTGACCGCGCGGATCGCATGACTCAGGTCCGCCTCCGCCGAATCCTTCAGCAGATAAGCGCGGGCCCCAGCCTTCAATGCCCGCAAAACGTACCCCTCGTCGGAATGCATGCTCAGCATGATAATCGCGGTCGCCGGCTGGGCTTCTGTGATCTGCCCCGCCGCCTCGATGCCATTCAGGTTGGGCATCCCGATGTCCATCACCATCACGTCCGGCTTCAGTGAATTCGCCATCGCGACCGCCTGACGCCCGTCGTCCGCTTCCCCCACTACAACGAACTCCGGATCGCGTTCGATCACCATCCGCAAACCACTGCGCATCAGCTTGTGATCGTCAGCCAGAAGAACGCGCGTCTGTTTCATCGGATCGGCAGCTCCACTCTTATGGTGGTACCCTCCCCGGGCTTCGATTCCACATGGAGCGTTCCGCCCAGGCGGCGGGCGCGTTCTTCCATCCCGAGAAGGCCGAGCCCGCGGGTGCGCTGCGGATCGAAGCCGCGCCCGTCATCGCGGATGCTCACCGTGATGGCCGCGCCGTTCTGCTCGATTTTCACCCACGCATGCCTGGCGCCCGAATGACGCGCGGCGTTATTGAGCGCCTCCTGCGTCACGCGATAGATGCAGATCTTGTAGTCCTCCGCCAGAGTTTCGGAAACACCCTCGGACTCGATTTCCACCTCCATCTCAGTGCGGCGCGAGACTTCGCGGCCCTGCCATTCCACTGCGGCGAGCAGGCCTAAGTCGTCCAGCATCGAAGGCCGCAACAACAGCGCGATGTTGCGAACGGAATTGACCGAACGCTCGGCAGTGAATTTGATCTTCCCGATCTGATCCTGTATGCCCGCGTCTTCCGGCGGGAGCATCGTCGCCAGCCGTCCCACATCCACAAGTAGCGCTCCCAAAGACTGGCCCACTTCATCGTGGAGCTCCCGCGAAATGGAGCGGCGCTCCTCCTCCTGTGCATCCAACAGGCGCGCCGAGAGTTCGGAAAGTGCATTGCGGCTATGGGAGAGATCGGAGTACCGCAACCTCGCGTCCCGGTCCTGCCCCACAATGTAAACGATGCTTCCGATCGCGAGCGCCAGGCCGGATCCAAGCACGATGATCAACAGTTTCGTCAGGT
>JAOAPQ010000640.1 GCA_025462965.1 Bryobacterales bacterium | reverse complement strand
TCACCGGCTTTACGCTGCCGAAGCTGCTCTGGGTACGCGACCACGAGCCGGAGCAGTTCGCGCGCGTGCGGAAGATGCTCCTGCCGAAGGATTACATCCGCTTTCAACTGACCGGGGAATTCGCGAGCGAGGTCTCCGATGCGTCGGGCACTGCGCTATTCGACGTGGTGAACCGGCGCTGGTCTTTCGACCTCGTCTCGGAGCTGGGGCTCGATCGCGACATTCTGCCTGCGGTGACCGAATCGAGTGACATCACGGGGCGGGTGACACCGGAGGCCGCGGAGTTGACAGGCCTCGTAGCTGGAATTCCCGTCGCGGGCGGCGGCGGCGATCAGGCGGCGAGCGCGGTGGGAAACGGGATCGTGGAGCCCGGCATTGTTTCCTGCACGCTGGGAACTTCGGGCGTGGTATTCGCTCATATGGAGCAGGTGGCCTACGATCCGGGCGGGCGCGTCCACACCTTCTGCCATGCCGTTCGCGGGAAGTGGCACGTGATGGGCGTGACCCAGGGCGCGGGTTTGAGCTTGCAGTGGTTTCGCAATCAGCTTGCGCCGGGCGTGGCCTACGATGCGCTCATGGCGGAAGCATCAACCGCTCAGGCGGGTTCTGGTGGGCTTTACTGGCTGCCATATCTGATGGGCGAAAGGACGCCGCATCTGGACGCAACGATCCGCGGCGGGTGGCTCGGACTCACGGCGCGGCACACACGCGCGGATTTGATTCGATCCGTGATCGAAGGAGTTTGCTACAGCCAGCGCGACGGGCTGGATATCATCGAGCGGCTGGGTGTGCCGGTAGCTTCGGTGCGCGCTTCGGGAGGCGGAGCGAATAGTCCGTTCTGGCGGCAGCTGTTGGCGGACATTCTCAACAAGGGGGTGGTCACGCTGGCGAGCCAGGAAGGCTCGGCATATGGCGCGGCGCTGATCGCGATGGCGGCGACGGGCGCGTATGCTTCCGTGCCCGAGGTTTGCCGGGCTGTGATCCGCGAAGTGGAGTCGCTCGAACCACGGACGGCGGAAGCGCGCGTTTACGCGCGGGGCCATGCGGTGTATCAACGGATGTACCCGGCGCTGCGATCAGTGTTGGACGAACGCGAACCAGCCGGCGGCCAGGCGTAGTACTAAAGGCGTGACCATCGTGCGGCGCGAGTAGACCAGGGTCAGCACGACGAATCCGGCCAGGCAGATCGCGAATCGGGGCGGAAGTGGCAGCGCGAACGCAGCGCCGATCGCGATGAGCGCGGCCGAAGCGACGAACGCCCACTCCATGGGAAACGCGCCGCTCGCGATAGCGCCCGAAGAGCCAACCCGATCGCGGCGGTCGCGTTCCAGGTTGATCAGGTCACCTAACATCGCGGCGCCTGAACCGCAAAAACTGAACGAAAGGAATGCCGCCGCGCCGAGCCATGGTTGAACGGGCACTTGCAAGCCTAGCGGAACGGCAAAGATCAGCAGATTTTTCAGCCAGTCCTGCAGGTGCAGCACGGAGATGATCGACGCCGGCTTGATGGGCTCGCGCTCGAAAACGCGCGTGACGTTGCCGCCCGCCCGCGCGGCAGCCAGAACATCGGGCTTCGCATTGACGACGATAGCTTCGCGGCATTCACGCCAGATGGGCAGATCCGCGCGGGAGTTACCGGCGTAGGCGAACTCCGTTCCGTACGCCTCTTTGAGTGCCTCCAGCTTGCCCACACCTTTCAGGTTATGTTGGCCGTCGCTTGCGATCACCTGGTCGAATATATCCAGATGCCGCGCGATCTCGTCGGCAAGCAATCGATCTGACGCTGTGGCGAGCAGCAGGGGGCGGCCGGCGTTCCTTTCGCTTTCGATCCACTCGAGGAACGGCGTGTTGTAGGGCAGCAGCGAAGCGTCGATCGTGATCTGTTCCGCAATCTTGCGCTTCATCGCCGCGCGTCCTCCGCGCAGCCAAAACGGCAGCATCACGGCGAGCCACGGCTTATTGCCTAACAGCCGCGCGATCGATTCGAGCAGCACGTCGGTTTTGATCAGGGTGCCGTCGAGGTCGACGCAGAGCGGTATCAGGGTTGCGTCTCCATATTCAAAAGGGCTGCCAGCGTTTCGATGCCGTCCCAGAGATTTTGCAGGCGGATGTTTTCGTTCGAGCTGTGCTGATTGTTGTCGTGGTTCGCGATGGGGATGCCGATGGCCGGGGTTTGCAGCGCGTCTGTGAAGAGATAAAGCGGCACGCTTCCGCCGAGTGTAGGCATCGCGACGAGGGGTCCGCGTGCCTTTTCCAGTGTGCCGATCACCTGGCGCGAAACGGGCAGATCCATGGATGTGCGGGCGGCATTGTAACCCTCGTGACGAACCACCTTCGCGATCTTCGGGTGCGTGAGCCGCATATCGAGATCGGGGTCGCGATCCGTAATGAAGTATCCCTGCTTGCGGATGTGCTCCATGAGGCGCTCGACCTGGCGGTTATAGTCGATTCCCTTCACGAGACGCATATCGATCTCCGCAACGGCCGTGGACGGGATTACGTTGCGCGAAGTCTCGCCGACGGACGCGCTGCCCAGGCCCTGCACGTTGAGCGACGGCTGGGTGATCAGTTCATCCAGCTTGCGGCCGGCGCCCTCCGTGCGCGCGAGCCCCATTTCATGCATCAGCGCGGCGTCATTTGCGGGCGCGTCGGCGAGGGCTTTCTTTTCCGTGGCGCTGAAGGGAGCGATGCCATCGTAAAAGCCTTCAATGAGCACGCGGCCGTCGTCGTCCTTCATGGATGCGAGAAGCCGGGCGAGCATCATCGCGGGGTTCGGCGCCCAGTTGCCGTAGTGGCCGCTGTGCAGTTCACGGTTCGGGCCGTAGATGGTGAGATCCACCTTGGTGACGCCGCGGGCGCCGAAGTATATCTGCTGCTTGCGGCTCTGGTCGACCGGGCCGTCGCAGACGAGCCAGAGATCGGTTTTCAACAGATCGCGGTACTTTTCGATGATGGCGGGCAGGTGCGGAGAGCCGGCTTCTTCTTCACCCTCGAAGAAGAAACGGATGTTCCAGCGCGGCTTGACCCCGGCATCGAGGGCTGTGAGGAGCGCCTGGATGGGCGCCTTGTCGTCGGAAGCGGAGCGGGCGAAGAGACGGTCGCCGTGGAACGTAGGTTGGAAGGGCGGGTCGGTCCACTTGGCAGGCTCAACGGGCTGGCCGTCGTAGTGGGCGTAGAAGGTCATGGTGCGCGTGGCGCCCGGGACGTCGATTCGGGCGAAGACGACTTTGGGGGCGTTGGGGACGTCGAGGAGTTCAGGCTTGATGCCGCGGCGGTTGAGTTCGGCTACGATCCACTCGGAGTTGCGGCCGATGTTCGCTTTATCGCTCGCGACGTTCGGGATGGCGAGGAATTGGGTGAAGGAGGCGAGGATCGGCTTCTCGTGGGCATGCACGTAGGCGTGGACGTCCTGGGCTTGGAGGGAGAGCACGAGCACCGGCAGCAAGACTGCCGGCGGGATCACCGATCGGGAGAGATTCACTGGACTATTTTAGATGTTCTTCGCCCTCTCGTTCTCGGGCCTGGAAACAGTGTTAGCTGTTATCAAACTGAAACCGCCCTCTTGATACCGTCACAAGGAGGCTTGAATGACTATTCACTTTCGAAACAAGTTACTGCTCACCGCCCTCTCGCTGGCAGCGGTGCTGACACCCCTGGCGAGCGCCCAGACGAATTCCATCAGTTACAACGGAATCGACCGCGTGCTTCTTATCAGCATCGACGGCATGCACTCCCTGGACTTCATCAACTGCACAAAAGGAATCAAGACGGTAAACGGCGGCGCCGGCTACTGTCCTAACCTCGCGCAGTTGGCGCAAACCGGAGTTTACTATCAACAGGCGTTCGCGCCGAAGCCGTCCGATTCGTTCCCCGGCTCTTCCGCGCTGGCGACCGGCGGATCGCCGCGCACCACCGGCTTCTACTATGACGTCAGCTACGATCGGTCGCTCTCACCCCCGGCCTATACGACTCCTTACGGAATCACCGGCGGCCCGGGCTTATGCCCGAGCGTCAAAGGCACCCAGGTAGGATTCGACGAGGAGATCGATAACGATCTCACAAAGATCGATGGAGGCGGCGGCATCAATCCGAATTACCTCCCGCGCGATCCCAAAAACAACTGCGCGCCCGTCTATCCGCACAGCTTTCTGCGCGTCAACACAATGTTTGAGGTGGTCTCCGCGTCCGGGCGTTACACCGCATGGTCGGACAAGCACCCGGCTTATGACTTCTACCAGGGGCCCAGCGGAACCGGCGTCACGGATTTCTTCTCGCCCGAGATTAACTCGCTCGTTGTCGGGCTGCCTTCGGTCCCCGGTTGCACCAGCGTCGTCGACACATCGCACACCGGCGCATGGACTGACAGCTTCCAAAACATCCAGTGCTATGACACGTTCAAAGTGCAGGCCATCATCAACGAAATCGATGGCAAGCTCCACGACGGCTCGAGGACCACTCAGGTCCCTGCTCTTTTCGGCATGAACTTCCAGGCAGTAAGTGTCGGGCAGAAGCTATCCACCGGCGGCGTAACGGGCGGATACCTGGACTCGGTCGGAACGCCCAGCCCTTCGCTCCTCAACGAAATACAGTTTGTCGATACTGCGATCGGAAAGATGATAACGGAACTGAAGGCACAGGGCATCTACTCTTCCACCATGTTCGTCATCACCGCCAAACACGGCCAGTCCCCGAT
>JAOAPQ010000370.1 GCA_025462965.1 Bryobacterales bacterium | reverse complement strand
GAGCTGCTGCTCTTTCCTCTCTCGCCCGTGCTATTGAAACCGAAATTGCAGGTGTCCGCCGCGGCAAACGTCCTGCTGAAACGGCGCGAGCGAGTCTTCGCGCTGTTGGAACGGGCTACCTGACGTTTGCTCTGACAGAACCGGGTCTCTTTCTGACGGCCTTCTCGACTACTGAACCGGTCGAAGGGGATACGGACACCGCTAAGACGGGAGACAGTGGCTTAAATCCATTTCAACTGCTTGGGTCCGCCTTGGATCTCCTGGTGGAGGCTGGTGTCCTTCCACGCGAACGTAGAGCGGGGGCGGAGTATCTCGCCTGGTCCGCGGTTCACGGCCTGGCTTTCCTGATCCTCGAGGGTCCACTGAGCGCAGCATCTCACGATGAAATTGGCAGGTTGTCAGACCGCCTTCTGCAAATGGTTGAAAAGGGTCTCTGAGCTCTGGCACTTTTAGCGTCAGGCGCGGCCTATTTCAGCCTGGCGGAAGAGGGCGGCTGAGCTCCGTCCGCCACGCGGCGGGATCCGGGCTCGACTCGGGCCCCACGGTATAGCATTCATACAGATCTGGACCAGGCACGTGCCTGTTCGTCGCCATCCAGGCGCCGAATTCTTCCCAGCCATTGGCGAGTTGTTCGTATGGACCTCGATAGACGGTTCGCGCGACTCGTATGGCTGGTATTTCGCGGCTGACAACGCGGCCAACAGGAGTGACCGGGGCTGAGACCGGTACGCAAATTTCAAAATCGAACGTGGCCGGGTCCATCTTCAAGTGGTGTGTGAACCATGGTCCCGTCGGACCGATGCCTTGCGCCCGGACGGCCGTCATGATTTCGTTGAGACCAGGCCCCATCACCGATCGAATTTGGCTGCGGGGAATCGTCAGGTGAATGGCTGCCGCTAGTCGCGCCGTGGTCTCCGTAATCACCGGAACCTCGATCAGGGGCGCACCTTTCATTTTGTTTTCCAGCATGGACTGCAGTAGATCCTCCAGACGGCTGTAGCCGGCAGCCATCCCGCGCTCCATGCCGGACCGCGTGGCGGTATCACGAGCTTCCTTCGATTCGTAAAGAACGATGACTGTGACTCTCGTCGTCTCTCCTCTGTCCTCAAACGTCGTGGTAGTGACTGCTTCACCCGGATACCACGACTCATCGAACTTCTCGGTCGCGACAACTCTCTCGTGACGCACTGCTTCGCGGAATGTCCCGCTGAGCCCCATTTGGTTTCCGTTGCGCTCGTTCTTCCATACGTACCGGTAGGCGCCGCCGGCCCTTAAGTCGATTTCGCAAACAGGCATCGTCCAGCCGTCCGGGCCCAGGAGCCAGCGCCTGACCAGTTCCGGCTTTGTGAAGGCGTCAAACAACAGTGAGCGCGGCGCCTGGAAATCGCGTACGATCTGCACCTCACGGTCGGAGGGTGTGGAGACTTTGAAACTTTCGGGGTAGAACAGCATAGTGCCTCCTTTGGCATCATCAGCGGGAAGTTTTCCCGCGCCTTGTTTTCTTGCGTGTTAACTCTTCCAGCACGGAATCAAGACGAGCAAACGACGTCTCCCAGAATTGCCGGTATTGGTCAAGCCACGCACTGGCTTCCGCCAGCCGCTTTGCTTCGAGCCGGCTTGGCCGCCGCTGGGCGTCGCGATCTCTGGAAATAAGACCGGCACGCTCTAGCACCTTGAGGTGCTTAGAAACGGCAGGTTGAGTCATGGCGAACGGTTCCGCGAGCTCGTTCACCGTAGCTTCGCCCGACGCCAGGCGGGCAAGTATAGCGCGTCGCGTGGGATCGGCGAGCGCCGCGAATGTGTCGCTCAGACGATCAGTCGCTGCGTGCATAACCATCTAGTTGTATAACCAATTGGTATTGTGCAAGGGAGCGGGACGGATGTCAAGGGGCGGACCCGATACTCCCGCCGCTTCTCTCTGCCGGCCTGTTCCTGAAAGTCCTGCGGCTTGAGCGACGGCCAGGGCCGATCACGGTCACGCTCGGCCCGTCCCCGCGGTTCTTCATGGTAACGTTTCACTCTGCTCTGGACTAGAGAGCTGCCGGCTGTGTGCGTGCACTAACAGTGGAAGAGGAATGAGCAATAAATCGGAAGAATTAGGATACCGATTCCAGGGAACTCGACCCTAATCTGGAGAGAGGGAAACAGTTCCGAAGGAGCAACAATGCAGAAGCGCAAACTTGGAAAGAGTGGCCTCGAAGTTTCAGCCATCGGGCTCGGCTGCATGGGAATGAGCGCGTCTTACGGCCCGCCCAAAGATAAGCAGGAGATGATCTCGCTCCTTCGGAAGGCCGTCGAACTCGGCGTCACGTTCTTCGATACCGCTGAGGTTTACGGCCCGCTCAGCAACGAAGAACTCGTGGGCGAAGCCCTCGCCCCCTTCCGTGGGCAAGTAGTGATAGCCACAAAGTTCGGATTCAAACTTCGTCCCGACGGGGCGCCGGGTTGGGTAGGCCTGGACAGTCGGCCGGAGCACATCAGGGAGGCCGCCGAGGGCTCACTCAAGCGGCTCAAGGTCGATGCCATCGATCTGTACTATCAACACCGCGTTGACCCCGACGTGCCTATCGAAGACGTCGCGCGAGCGGTGAAGGATCTGATTCAGGAGGGCAAGGTCAAGCACTTCGGCCTTTCTGAAGCAGGAGTACCAACTATCCGTCGCGCACACGCAGTCCAACCCGTCACCGCGATCCAGAATGAATACTCGCTGTGGTGGAGACGCCCTGAACAGGAAGTGTTGCCGGCGCTCGAAGAGCTCGGAATCGGCTTCGTTGCATACAGCCCTTTGGGTAAGGGATTTCTCACGGGGAAAATCGACGAAAGCACTACATTCGACAATTCGGACTTCCGCAATACCCTCCCGCGCTTTACCCCGGAGGCTCGAAAAGCCAATCAGGCGTTGGTTGATCTGCTTGCCGAGATTGCCAAACGGAAGAGCGCGACGCCGGCTCAGATCGCACTCGCGTGGGTTCTAGCGCAGAGGCCCTGGATTGTTCCAATCCCCGGCACCACGAAGCTGGAGCGCCTCAAAGAAAACATTGGAGCAGCAGAAATTCAACTTACGCCGGATGATCTCCGTGAGATTGATCGCGCCGCCTCACAGATCACAGTGCAAGGAGCTCGGTACCCGGAGCACCTGGAGCAATTGACCGGTCGCTGAGCAGGTAGTGTGATTGCCAGGGAGGAGCCGTGACACAAGATATTAAGGACAAAGTCGTTGTCATCACCGGAGCAAGCAGCGGACTGGGTGAAGCTGCTGCGCGGCATCTTTCGCGGCACGGCGCCAAACCGGTGCTGGGAGCCAGGCGCCTCGAAAGGCTTCAGGCACTCGCCAAAGAGCTTTCGTTGGGCGATGACGCCGCCGTGCAGACGGACGTCACTCAGTACGCACAGGTGAAGAATCTCGTGGACCGTGCTGTGCAGTCCCATGGGCGCATTGACGTGATCATCAACAACGCCGGCCTGATGGCGCATTCGCTTCTTGAACGCGCAAGGGTGGAGGAGTGGGACCGCATGATCGATGTGAATATCAAGGGGGTGCTCTATGGCATCGCTGCCGCGCTGCCGTATATGAAAGCCAGGAAGAGTGGCCACATCATCAATGTTTCATCGGTCGCCGGCCACAAGGTGGCGCCCGGAGGCGCCGTATACTCCGCAACGAAACATGCGGTACGAGTTATCTCCGAGGGACTGCGGCAGGAGGTCAAGCCGTACAACATCCGGACCACCGTAATCTCGCCAGGTGCGGTCGCGACCGAACTTACCAGCGGCACTACGGACCCCGACATGGCGGAGAGAGTACGCAAGGCCTATGAGATCGCCATCCCGGCTGAGTCCTTCGCCGATATGGTGGTATTTGCCATGAGCCAGCCGGAAGACGTGGACGTCAATGAGATTCTGTTCAGACCTACCAGGCAGGAATACTGATCCGGCAGCAGAACATCGGATCGCAAACAAGAAAGGTTCACGAAGGGACTTCCGGAAATGGACATCAAGAGAGTTGGCTCCCAGCCTTCCGTCAAGGGACCGGCAGAGTGGTTCACCGGCGCGGTGCGTATCGATCCGCTTTTTCAGGCGCCCGATCCGGCACTTGTTCAAGGTGCAAGCGTCACTTTCGAGCCGGGTGCGCGGACTGCATGGCATACGCATCCGCTCGGCCAGACTCTCATCGTCACCGCAGGCTGTGGCTGGGCGCGGCGTTGGGGCGGACCGATCGAGGAGATCCGGCCGGGTGACGTGGTCTGGTTCCCGCCCGGTGAGAAGCACTGGCACGGCGCCACACCAACTACGGCCATGACACACGTCGCCATTCAGGAGAAGCTCGACGGTAAGGTTGTCGACTGGATGGAGCAGGTCAGCGACGAACAATACCGGGCCTGATCCCGTGAGCAGTATGAATCAGTCTGGCCGTAGTGACTGTTTATACGGTCGGATTTTGTCCACCGTCCACAATGAAGTTGCTGCCTGTGATCCAGGCGGCGCGATCCGAAATGAGGAATCCGACTATCTCTGCGATATCCTGCGGAACGCCCATTCGGCGCAAAGGAATCGCGGCAGTCACGGCCTCCGGGGTAACGCCAAAAGCCTTCGTAAAGTCGGCGCGCACTATATCCGCTCCAGGAGTCACGACGTTGCCTGGGGTCACCGTGTTCACGCGCACCCCATGCGGCGCTACTTCCGTAGCAAGCGTCTTGCTCCATGCATTCATTGCCGCCTTCGCGGACGAATAGTGGATCATCGCGCCACTCGGAGGAGTGAGCGCCGCTCCGGAAGAAATGTTGATGATTGTGCCGCTTTTGCGCTCCAGCATCCCTGGCAAAAGTGCCGCTGTCAGGCGCACCGCCGAGAAGAAGTTCGTATGAAAGCAGTCCTGCCACCCGGAGTCCGGAATCGTAACTGAGCCGCCGGGATAAATCCGGCCTGATCCCGCGTTATTCACCAAAATGTCCACGCCGCCAACAATCGCAGACGTCCGTTCGACGATCGCCTGCACGCCTTCCACGCTGCTTACGTCCCCCTGTATCCAGGCCGCGTCGGCAGGAAAATCCTCAACCGGATTGCGTGCGACAGCAACCACCCGCGCTCCGGCAGAGAGCAAGCGCCGGACAATCGCGCCTCCAATGCCGCGCGACCCTCCGGTTACCAGCGCACGTTTGCCCTTCAGCTCATTTGGATCGTTCTTGAAAGGAATCATCGTTAACCTCCGTTCCATCAGACCTGCGCCAAACCGCCATCGACGAATACTTCGCTTCCTGTCATAAAGCTGCTTTCATCGGAGGCGAGGAACAAGGCCACGGCAGCCGCTTCGTCTGGGTTGCCCACGCGTTCAAGTGGCGCCTGACTGGCCAGACCGGCAAGAAGCGCTTCTTGCATTCCCGTCCTCGCCAGTCCATTGAGAAGACCTGGCGTCGTTGTAGCCCCCGGCGAGAGCACGTTGACCCGGATACCTGTACCCTTCAGGTCCAGCGCCCAGCTCCGAGCAAAATTCCGGATAGCGGCCTTTGTCGCGCTGTACACGCTGAAGGCGGACGTTCCCATGGAACCTGTAGTCGATCCCGTGAGTATGATGGAGCTGCCGGCCCGCATCAACGGGAGCGCCTTTTGCACGGTAAACATGGTTCCTTTGACGTTCACATCGAAAACTTTGTCGAACTGCTCCTCGCTGATTGCGCCCAAAGGGCTCCTCCCACCTATCCCTGCGTTGGCGAACAGTACGTCCACATGCCCCTTCTCTGCCTGCACGGTTGCGAACAGCCGGTCGAGGTCCTCCAGGTTCGATATGTCGCCCTGAACTCCCGTGACGCCGGAGCCGAGGATCGCTACCGCCTTATCCAACTCGTCCTGACGCCGACCGGAGATGAAGACGTATGCACCCTCGGATAAAAACCGCTTCGCAGCCGCCAGGCCGATCCCGCTATTGCCGCCCGTAATAACTGCAACCTTTCCTGTAAGCCTTCCCATATGCTGACCTTTCGTATTCTCTTCGTAGAAGAAATTGTCTTCTTCCTCTTTTGCAACTCCCCTGATTCAAGGCTAGATCACTGCTTTACAATTGACTAGTACCTACTTTTAGGTAAGTATCAAAAATGTTTGGAGGTTCTATTGATGACTGATTGCGGACTGGACGCCGTATTAGCTCTGATTGGAGGAAAGTGGAAGATGCTTATCCTTTACCATTTGTGCCACGGACCTCGACGGTTCGGCGAACTTCGACGGCTGCTGCCGGGCATAAGCGAGAAGATGTTGATACAGGATCTCCGGCAGATGCAGGAGAGCAGCTTATTGGTGCGTAAGGATTACCGACAGATTCCGCCTAAAGTAGAGTATTCCATCACGCCATTCGGAAGGTCGCTGGGTAAATCGCTAGCTCCGCTCTGCGCCTGGGGAGAGAAGAACAGGAAGCGCGCCCTGGGAAAGAAGTTCCCTCAGAAAGAGGTCGCTTGAACGCACGGATTGCGACCATCGAACCGCGGAATTGAACCGGCCCTGAGAAAAGGATGCGCCTTCCGTGAGTTTTTATGTAATACTGGCACGCAAAGTTGCTGAGACGGATGAAACCACTGCCGACGCTTGTGCTCTCTCTGCCCCTGTCCTGCGCTGCGCTCTTCGCGCAGGGAACCATCAGCATCGTTGCTGGCAACGGCACGATCTTTTCGACCACCGGCGATGGAGGACCTGCCACCAGCGCGGGCCTTGGATTCCCGGCGGGCGTCGCCGCCGATAGCTCCGGTAACGTGTATGTCGCGGACACGGTTAGCAAGCGCGTCCGCAAAGTGACCGCCTCGA
>JAOAPQ010000349.1 GCA_025462965.1 Bryobacterales bacterium | reverse complement strand
CAGTTCGAACTCGCGCAGATGGCTACCCAAGTGGAAGCGGCGCGCCTGCTTGTTTACAACGGAGCGCGGTTGCGTGACGCCGGCCTGCCCTTTGTTAAGGAAGGGGCGATGGCGAAGTTATTCGCTTCCCAAATCGCGGAAGAGGTTGCATCCCAGGCAGTCGAGATCTTCGGCGGCGTTGGATTCACGAAAGACTACCCGGTAGAGAAACTCTTTCGCGATTCCAAAATTGGACGTATCTACGAAGGAACATCCAACATGCAGAAGCTGACAATCGCGAAACAGCTGCTGCCGCATTCCTAAGTACGAATTCGTCCGAACGGGCCGGGACGGAGAGTCCGCAATTGCATGCGGCCACTAATACTCCGGTTCGGTTCTTGCGCTGTGACGCGGTCGTCGACAAAATTCTCGCCGAGGTCAGTTACTAACCCTTCGCCCGTTGTGCCAAAGGTTACGGCTCGATTACCAACCAGCCAAAAAACAAGTTGTCTAACCTTTACCGTTCGATTAGCATCACTGCAAGGCAGCTAAAAGCGAGTCGTCCCGACTGTAAGTTGCTTCACGATTGGCAGCCTTCTGGAGGAGAACACAAGTGATATACAACAGATCTTCCGCCCTTGTGTTGGCGGTTGCGTTTCTAGCCGTTCCGTCAATGGCAGCGCCCTTCACCATGGGTGACGTTTTCGCGTCAGTAGGTAGCGGCCTGGTTAGGGAATTCAACCCAACGACAGGCGCATTAGTGCAGACGCTGAATACAAATACCAACAGCACGTTCACGACTGGCTCGGGTTTTGACTCCTCTGGTAATTTCTATGTAACAACCTTTTCCAGCGGAGTCGTTTCGAAGTTTTCGTTCGGTAGTGTTTCAGGTACGAACTTTGCATCTGTTGGTGGCGATGAAGAGTCGATCTCCATCGGGACAAATGGCGTGTTTTTTATCGGCGAGGCTGATGGTGGAGGGCAAATCAGTAAACGCCTTCTGGCCGACGGAAGCTTGCTTCAGAACTACACTGCGGCACCGCAGGACCGCGGCACGGACTGGGTTGATCTTTCTGCTGATCAGACGACGATTTACTATACTTCCGAGGGCTCGAGCATAAAGCGGTTTTCCACTGTGGGCGCGGGTACCCAGCTCGCTGATTTCGAGACGGGTAAGGGGGGTACGATGTATGCTCTCCGTCAGTTAGGCAACGGTAGCGTATTGGTCGCGAACACGAGTAATATTTTGCTTTTCGACAGCTCTGGAAATATAGCCAAAACTTATACTATCCCCAATACAGGCACCCTGTTTGCGCTGAATCTTGATCCGGATGGAACTACTTTCTGGACGGGAGACCTCGCCAACGGTGAAATAACAAGAGTGAACATCGCTACCGGTGCGATCATCAATCAATTTAGCGCGGGCACAGGAAGCCTTGGTGGTCTGTCAGTTTTCGGGGAGATTACTCAAGGAGGAGGAGGAGGGGGCCAAGTTCCCGAACCCGCTACGATTACGCTGTTAGGAACGAGTTTGGCCGCTCTCGCCCTCGCTTATCGAAAGAGGTCCAACAAGCCAACGGCCAACAGTTGAACTGTGGCTCCTGCGTCGAAGCCGCTCTAATTTATAGAGCCCCGCTCTTCAGCAGGGCGATCTGGCCACCATGATACAAACTGTGCTGCACAATGCCGTGAAATAGGTAATAGAAATCGTACTGGCGACCGGGCACCGTGTCTTGCAGGCGCGCATCGGCAAACTCCTCGATGGCCTGCGCGAGCCGCTCGCCGCTCTGGAGCAGATGGTCCGTCGCGCCCGTCCATCCGGCCGCGCTGGCATCTGCTGCAGCCGGCCAATCTTTCTCCGTGCCGAAGGACTTCGGCATCGGAACTCCCTGAGTGGCTTCGAAAGCAACGTTCACCCAAAGGTCAATGTGCAGAACCAGCTCCCAGATACTATGGGCCCGAGGCAGCGGATGAGCGAGCGCTTGCTCTGCCGTGACACCAGCCACCAGATCGCGCAAGGGAGACCCATGCCAGGGGTCGCCCGCAAACGCTTGCCGCAGTTGATTGGCGATGCGAGTCGATTCAGAGTTCATAGATTCAAGAATCGCGCATTTCAGAGTGTCACGCCGAAAGGGGCACAGCCTGTCCCGTCGCGCCGGCGAGAAAGGCAGTCGCCCCTTCCTTACCCATATACCGGTCCAGAATATCCCGCTCCGTCTTGCGCAAATCCACCAGCACCAATCCGTCCAGAGCATCCGCGAACTGCGGATCCACATTGAACCCCAGCAGCTTCCCGCCCAGCTTCAGATACTGCTTCAGAAGAACAGGAACGCCCTTACCGTCGGTTTCCATATCCGCGATCACCGCCGAGAGTGAATCCAGGTCGCGAAAGAAGCTCCGAATCGCCTGATCGTCCACATTTCGCTTCGCGCCCCGCAGAAACGGGCGCCTCGGCCTCACCAGCTTCGCGAGTTCCTCGTTCGCCTGCTGCTCTTCCAGGAACCTGGCAACCAGATGCCGCGATACCGGATTGTAATCGTTGCTGATGCTGACCGCGCCGAACAGCACCGGCGTCTCCGGATGGCGCGCGACGTGCCGCCCCAGGCCCTTCCACAACAGAAGGAGCGGCGCATACTTCTTCTGATACTCGGGCCGAACGAAAGAGCGCCCCAGTTCGAGCGCGGGCCCGATGCTGCGGAAAAATGCAGCGTCGTAGTGGAACAGCGTGCTGGTGTACAGACCCTTCGTGCCGTATCGCGCAAGGATGTGCGGCGCGTTGCCGATCCTGTACGCTCCCACTAACTCCTGTTTTGTCTTATTCCAGAGCAGCAGATGGTCGTAATACGCATCGAAGCTATCCAGATCGCGCGCCCTGCCCGTGCCCTCCCCTACCAGCCGGAACGTCATTTCCCGCAGACGGCCAAGCTCAGGCAGCAGGTTCGGAAGCTGCGCCGTCTCCGCCAGGTACACCGCGTACTCCCGCGAATCTTCCAGGCACTGCTCCGGCCGCAGGCCGCGAAGGTCGGCGAGCAAAGCGTCATTCGACGCTTCCTGCGCGATGGCTTCGAGGGGCTTCTCCGGACGCACCACCCGTAGGCCGGTCTCGCCGCGCTTGCCCAGTAAGTACGTTCTCCAGCGGAGGTAGCGCGTTGCATCGGTGTCGTCCGGTATGTCCGCAACCGCTTCGAACGGAATCACCGAACCAACTCGGATCTCGACGCTCTTTCCGCGCTTATTAAAAAGTTCGTGCGGCAGACGTGCCGTGCGGAGCCGCGGATGCACCATTCCGAGCACATGGAACGGAACGCTGTTGGCGCCCTTGAAAAATATCGGCAGCGCCGCCGAACGCGTGATGCGGATCAGCCGGGCGACTGTTGTATTCCACTCCGGATCCTCCACCGCCTTGTTGCGCAAGTTCCAATGCGATACCTCGCCTGCGGGAAAGATCACCAGCATATGCCCGCCGCGAAGCCAGGAAATCGCCTCCTTGAGCGCACGGCCGTTCCGGACCGCCGAGCTCTTGTTCTGAAAGGGATCAACGAAGATGCAATGGCTCGCCAGTTCCGGCATGCACGCCAGGAGTTGATTCGTCATGATCTTGTAATCCTGCCGTACCTTGGGCAGCACGGTTCCCAACAGCGAGCCCTCGAGCATCCCGAACGGGTGATTGGCGACCGCGACCAACGCGCCTGTGCCTGGAATTCGCGCCAGGTCCGCGTCATCCACACAGGAACTTACCTCCAGTTCCGCCAACAGGTTGTAGTGGAACCCATCGGTCTGTGATGCCTTCCGGTACAGATCGCGAAGCTGGTCGAGCGACAGCAGCTTATCGAATACGCCGGCCGTGTCCGCAAACAGCGACGCGCGTTTTCGTCCGAGTAACGGGACCGGAACTACAGGCGGTTGCGCCTGTTGGGATTGAGGCATGCCAACAGTTCTATCGCTCCCATTTGACGGATTGATGAACAAACGGTGCAACGATGATGAAGAAGCCTACAATTGACCGATCCGTCATGCTGTTGTCACAATCCGGTGCGATTCTGACGGTTTACCTCGCCCATGAACAACCTCCTTCGAAAAGCCGTACTTCTTAGCGCTGCCATCCTGCCCGTTTACATCCAGGCGCAGACCTATACCGCCGCCACGCTGCCAACCGGTAACCTGCTGAGTGAGGCCGGCCCTACATTCCGGATTGCCGATAGCGATCTTCCGAGCCCCCTGGCCTTAGTCGCGTATGGCGATCAAAGG
>JAOAPQ010000316.1 GCA_025462965.1 Bryobacterales bacterium | reverse complement strand
ATGCCATCGCCCCTTCCCAGAAATTCGTGTAGGTCGAGTTGTAAATGATGCCCTCTTTCCCTTCGGCTTCGAGGGCGGCGGCCTGGGATTGCCCCAGGATATTGTTCCAGCGGTAAATCAGCGGATGGACGTTGGGGTTGATCGGATCGGTCGCGGGCATTACGAAGATCCGCGCGCCGGAGCTGCCCTGCTGGTGTTCATCGAGCCAGATCGAGGGCATCCAGTCATGCCAGAGCACGCCCGCCGTCATCTGGCTTTCCTTCAGCGCGAACATATACATGTCGCGGTTGTTATCGTGGCCGGCGTAGGGGTGGTACACGCCCGGCAGCGGGCTGGGTTCGAATGGCGTGCCGACGTTCCTGTTGTACCAATCGGTAATCATGATCTGGCCATCCGGATTGAGGCACGGAACCAGAAGCAGGATGGTGTTGTTGAGGATCTTCGCGACCTCGGGCGAATCCTCCGTGGCGAGCCGGTGCACCAGGTCAACGGTCATCTGGGTCGCCCCGATTTCGGTGGCGTGGACACTATTGGTGATGATGACGACCGCCTTGCCGTCTCGAAAGATTTCGTCGCGCTCCGCTTCGGTGGGCGCGCTGCCCTGGAAGTAGAGTTTGCGTTCCAGCGCCTTATATCGATCGCGGTTGCGCAGCGTTTCGGGCGAACTGATTTCCAGCAGGACGAAACGGTTGCCGTTGCTCGTTTTGCCGAGATCGCGCACGCGTACGCGATCCGACGACGCGGCGGCCTTCTCGAAATACTCCACCATCTTGTCCCATCGGACGAGTTTCCTGTCCGTGCCGACGCGATAGCCGAGGAACTGTTCCGGTGAAACCAGTTTGGTGTCCGCGGCGGCGAGCAATGAGGTAGCCGCTAAGGCCATAACAGCGAGACGCATGGTCAATTAAGGCATGGTAATCTCGGCGTGGTCAACTTCACTCGCCAGTTTCAGCAACTCGATTTTTTTTAGGACACGGCTCAAATCGCGCGCTTATATTCATGAACCTGTGACCTACTGAAAGCTAAACTGGCATCTGAAAAAATGCCAAGAGCCATCCTCCTTGCCCTAAGTGTCTTCCTCACGCTTCCCTTCGCCAACCTCGTAGAAGGTCAGGGGCTAACCGGCTCGATCACCGGCATGGTGCTCGACGCAGCCGGTCAGGCTATCCCGGCCGCCAAGGTCCAGGTAGTGAACGGCAGCACGAACCTCACAGTAAACGGTCAAACTGACAAGAGCGGCTCTTATCAAGTGGCGAATCTGCCGATCGGCGGCTACTCCGTCACCTTCACCAGTAATGGGTTTCAGAAGGAGGCACACAATAACATCCTGGTACAGGCGAATCGCACCAGCACGGTCAATGGCGCTCTGCAGATCGGCCAGGTTTCGACGACCGTTGAGGTCTCCGGCACTCCGTTGCTGAATCAGGTGGATACCGCCGTGGGCTATGTGCTCGATCAGCGAACCATCGAAAACTCCCCGCCGGCGACCGGCAGCTTCACCCAACTCGCCATCCTGAGCCCGGGCATCAATGCCGATTTCGCAAACGGCTCGGGCGTCAATGCGGGACTCGGCAACGAAGCCATATGGGCCAACGGACAGCGCGATACCAGCAACAGCATCTCGATCAACGGCGCGAATACCAACAACCTGTTCAACGGAAAGACCGGCAGTCAGGTGTCTTCCAGCCGTTTCACCCTCAACACCGGTCAGCAGAACGTGGGCTCGGGCGATACTCGTACCAACACATCCGTGTATGACGCTATCGGCAACTCGATCCCTTCGCCTCCTCAGGAGACCATCGCCGAAATGCGCGTCAACACCTCGCAGTACGACGCGTCGAACGGACCTAATAGCGGCGCGCACGTGGAAGTCATCACGCGCTCGGGATCGAACGAAATGCACGGCCAGCTCTGGGAATATTTCCAGAACAACATTTGGAACGCGGCTCCCTTCTTCCGGAACGCGAACACCAGCCTCCCCGCTTCACAGAAGGTCCCCGCGCTGCACTACAACCGATTCGGCGCCACGGTCGGCGGACCGGCAGTCAAGAACAAGCTGTTTTATTTTGCTTCCTACCAGGGCATCCGTATCACGGACGGACTCGGGGGCACCTCTAACGTCACGGTGCCGCTCGGCCTGACGGACGATCGCAGCGCCGCCGCCCTCTCCCAACTCGCCTCCACCACCTTCAAAACCAGCGTCCCCGTAAGCCAGATCAGTCCCGCGGCGCTCAAGATCCTTCAGTACAAGACCAAATACGGCTACCTGGTTCCCACCCCAACCATCACCGATCCAGCAACCGCCGTCCGCCTGGGATACGACGCCACGCTCCAGCAGCCAGCCAGCACCTTCCAGGCCGACCAGGGTATCGGCAACCTGGACTACAACCTCAGCGACAAAGATCGTTTGGCGGTGCGCTATATGTTCCAGGACGATCCCTCCACGAGCCCGTTTGCCCAAAGCAGCCTGCTCGGTTTTCCCCAGACCTTGAACTCGGGCGGCAACCTCGCGACGATTTCCAACACAGTAGTGCTGCGGCCTAATCTCACTTGGGATCAGAAGATAGCCTTCACGCGCCAACGTTCTTACTCCAACACGTCGCAGCCGCTTACTCCCTCCGACGCGGGCATCAATCTTTTCGGAATCACGCAATTCCCCAGCATTTTCGTCAGCAACGTGGATCCCACTCTCGGCAAGAGCATTTCCTTCGGACCGAACAGCAACTTCGCCAATGCGGGCATCTTCCAGAACAAGTACGAAGCGGGGACGACAGTGAACTGGGTGGCCGGCAAACACACCATCTACGCCGGCTTCAACTGGGACCACACACAGCTCAACATCATCAACCGGAACAATCAAACAGCGGCTCTCAGCTTTAACTCGTTCCCTGATTTCTTAACCGGCACGAACCTGAACACCGCCAACTCCAGATTCTTCAATGGCTCGAGCAATCGCTATTACCGCGCGGATCAGGTGGGCAGCTTCGTTCAGGATAATTATCGCCTGCGCGGCAACCTCAACCTGAGCGTCGGCCTGCGATACGATTTCGACGGCCCGCTTTCCGAGAAGTACGGCCTGCTGACGAATTTTTATCCGGAGCTTTATCAGTACGACGCCGTGAACGATAGAGTAGTGAACGGCGGCGTGGTCGTGGCCGGCAACAACACGACGCTCGGCACGAAGGGCGTCAGCGATTCCACTTTGAAAGGCCGCCAGTGGGGCCTTGGGCCGCGATTCGGTATGGTGTGGAGCCCCGCGGCTCTGAAGAATGTGGTGATCCGCGCGGGATTCGGCCTTTATTACGATCGCGGCGAGTTCTTTACTGAACTCTCGCCTGGCGCGGGACGCGGTTTCAGCGGACCTTTCGGCGTCACGCTGCAGCAGCCGTTCACCGCACAGATCAACGCGACGGGCGCCAGCACACTCGATCAGCCTTTCGGATCGACATCTCCGCCGGCTCCGAGCAATGCCGCGGCCATCACGCAGCTGCTTCCGAATGCGGCCCAGTTGCGCACCGGGGCGGCGCCTTATCTCTTCAGCGCCTACGATCCCAACAACGTTTTGCCCTACACGGAAAACTGGTCGTACGACATTCAATGGCAGCCGCTCGACTCTTGGGTTGCCACGGTCGGGTATGTAGGCAATCGCGGTTTGCATGCGCTGCTGCCGGTTCCGTTCAATCAGCCCGGTATCGCGACCTCCGCGAACCCGATCCACGGCGAACAATATTCCTACGGGTTCAACGTGCTGCCGAGCCAGACGCTCCGAACCAACGAAGGCGGCAACACGGACCTTCGCGTCCCTTTCATCGGCTATAGCTCAAACGCGCTCTACTACCAGTCGCGCGGCAACTCGACGTATCACGCGCTGCAGGCCAGCCTGCAGAAACGCTTCAGCCACGGGCTGCAGTTCTCGGCATCTTATACCTACTCCCATTCTCTCGACGACCAGAGCGGCCTCGGGCTGTTCTTCAACGGCAACGATCCCACGAATCCGGCGTCGTCCTACGGCACTTCGACGTACGACCGCACCCACGTTTTCACGGTGAGCTATCAATACGAATTGCCGAAGATCGCGAACGCGAACAAGGTTGTGCAGGCGATGGCCAGTGGGTGGGGCGTCAGCGGGGTCACCGTCGCGCAAAGCGGACAGCCGTTCAACTTTTACGATTTCTCGGGCGCCGTGGGCGGTATTTACTACGGCAACACGTTGTCCGTGGTCGATCCGATCCTCGGCTTCCAGCCCGGTCTGACGTATCCTCAAGTGACGTTGCAGGGCCAGACCGGAGTCAACGCGAAGAATCCGGTTATCGATACCTCCAAGGTCGCCGTTCCGGCGCTTCCCATTACCGCCTCCGGCATCTCGCCCTGCGAGAATGTGGGCGGCCAGCAGGTCTGCGATACATTTGAAACCGGCTTCAGCAACGCCGGCCGGAACGTGTTCCGGGGGCCATTCCAGACCCGCTTCGATTTCTCCGCTTCCAAAGAGTTCAGGATCAGTGAACGCTTCCGTTTGAAATACCGGGCGGACGTCTTCAACGCCTTCAACCATGCCGATTTCGATGTGCCCTCCAACAGCACGAGCCTGTACTCCGTGACAGCCGGCAAAGCACCGACTGTCAAGCCGGTGACTGCGCTCGGGAGCCTGGGCTTCATCACCAGCACGCTTGGCAGCCCGCGTCTGATCCAGATGTCCCTGCATCTCATGTTTTGAGGGTGTATAGGCGTCACTTCGCGCCCGGAATTTGACATTCCAACCCCTTCCGGGCTAGCCTATTTAAGTAACAAACCACAAGTGGAGTAGTGTGTTCTCATGAGTACCCAATTCCCAACAAAGAATGGGATCCCCCGGCAGTGGCATGTCCTTGACGCGAATGGCGAGGTTCT
>JAOAPQ010000307.1 GCA_025462965.1 Bryobacterales bacterium | reverse complement strand
GAACTTCCTGGATGCGGTGCGATCGAGGGATTACAAGTCGCTGCATGCTGAGATCGAGATTGGCGCACGCTCGGCTTCGTTCTGCCATTTGGCGAACATCGGGTACCGGCTGGGACGGACGCCGAAGATGGATCAAAGCGCCGGAACCTTCGTGGGCGACCGAGAGGCGAATGCGCTGCTCACACGAAACTACCGGAAGCCCTACATAGTGCCGGATCAGGTGTAGTTGACAGGGACACGCGGCGACAGCCGCGTTCTCTTTGCGGGCTTGCGCACCGGCGAACTTGCGGTTAAAAAAAACGCGGCTATCGCCGCGTGTTCCCCCATCTTCCCCCGATGGCCGGCCGGGTCATCCATTTGAAACCAATTTGAAATCAGGAAAAGCGGTTCGTGTGATTAAATGAGCATTCAGCTCATAAAGGGGAAATTTGGCACAACGAATTATTTTTTCTTTCATACTTATTTGCGGGGGATTATTCGCCCAGGAATTCCGTGCAACGGTTTCCGGAATGGTGACGGACGCATCCGGCGCCGCTATTCCGGACGCATTGATCAAGGCCGTCAACCGCGCCACAAACGTCGCTACAACTACGAAAAGCCAAAAGGACGGTTTATATCAGGTGCCCTTTCTGGAGCCAGGCGTCTACGATATCGAGTTCACGGCCGATGGCTTCCAGGTACTGAAGCGGGCTGGTATCACGCTGGAAGTATCCCAAACCTTGAATCTGCCGGCTAAGATGACCCTGGGGCAAACCAGCCAGCAGTTGACCGTTGTGGGGGACCAGGAGGTCATCGATACCAGCAATGCAAATCGCGGGCTGGTGTTCGACCCCACCACCACACAGGAACTTCCGCTCAACGGACGGCAGAGCTACATGCTGCTGGCGCTGACTCCCGGCGTGATGTTCACCCAGGAACAGTTCGGCGCAAGCGGCTATTCCGGCACGCGCGGCTGGGACGTGAGCGGCAGTTATAAGTTCAACGGCGCACGCGCCGGTAACGGCAACAACGCCTTCCTGCTGAACGGATCCATTATCAGCAACGAGAGCAGCACCTGGTTGTTCGCGCCCAGCGTGGAAGCCATCGCCGAGTTTAATGCCATAACGACGGCGGTAGACACCCAATACGGACACGAGGCCGGCGGCGTAGTGAACACCATCATCAAGAGCGGTACGAATAACTGGCACGGAGATGGGTACGACTATTTCCGCAACCGCGTACTGGACGCCAACAGCTTCCAGAATAATTTCGCCGGACAGCCGAAAGGCCGCCACAATCAGAATCAGTTCGGGGGCGTGGTGGGCGGTCCCATCCGCAAAGACAAGGATTTTGTGTTCGGCAGCTACGAAGGATGGCAGGAGGTTGTGCCGTTCCCGGCGCAGGGCTCCACGGTGCCCTTGGATCTCCGCGATGGCCAGGGCTTCGCAAACCACCAGATCTCAATCTTCGACCCCCTTACGACACATGCCTGCGGCAGCGCGCTCGAACCCTGTTCGCAGTCAGCTTATTGGAGAAGTCCCTTCCCCAACGATGTGATCCCGCAGAGCCGCATCAGTCCGGTGGGGCAGAAAATTCTCTCGTACCTGCCGGCCCCGAATGGCGCCGGGCAAGGCGCGGGCGGCATCACGAACAACTTCGTCGGCAGCCATAATGAGGGCCGCTACTGGTATAACCAGGCCATCGCGCGTTACGACCACGTATTCAGCGATCAAGACAAGTTTACGGCGATGTACAGCTATTTCCACGGCTACGAGTACCGCTCCTCGAACGGGTTCGATCAACCTGTCGCCACCGGGAACACCGATAATAACCGTACGTTCAATGGCATCAACCTGGATGAAACGCACATCATCTCGCCGAGCATGGTGTTGGACTTCCGTGGCAATTTTTTACGCTTTACGCAGCTGAGCCCTGGCTATAACACCCAGGCCCAGAAGATTACACCGCAATCGGTGGGCATCACGAACCTGATCCACGCGCCGACGGTCACCAACGCGCAGATTCCCAACATCAATATCGAGGGCATCAGCGGCCCGCTCTTCGGAAACGGCAGCATCACGCACCAGCCCTACACTTCCTGGGACTTCACGCCCAATCTGAGCTGGTCGAAAGGCCGGCACGGTCTGCACTTCGGATTTGAGTTCCACTATGAAGCGCGCGGCAATGAATCTTTGGGCAACGCTTACGGAACTTTGACCTTCGGATCGGGTCTGACGCGACAGGCGACCGACCGGAATATCCAGCCGACGGACACTTTCGGCGTCGCATCGCTGCTGTTGGGAATTCCGACCGCGGGCAGCATCGATAACAATGCGACCAGCTATGTCACTCGCCAATACTACGCGGGATACGTGCAGGACGATTGGAAGGTGAGCGATCGCCTCACCATCAACATGGGCGCACGCTACGAAGTCCAGCTTCCCTACCTGGAGCGGTACAACCGGATGGATTCGGCGTTCGACATCAACGCGCTCAGCCCGCTCAGCGACCAGATTCTGGCGACCTGGAACAAAGCGGCAGCGGCCTACAACGCGACCAACCCCAAGAATCCGTACCCGGCGCCTCCCGCCGCGATCAAGGGCGCGTTCACGTTCGCCGGAGTCAACGGAAGACCGCGCCGGCAGTTCTATACGGATTGGACCAACGTGGCGCCGCGTCTCGGATTCGCTTATCGGGTCGGTCAGAAGACCGTGATCCGCGGGGGCTTCGGCGTGTTCTATCAGTCGATGACCCAGACGGGCAACTCGACCACGGGTTTCAGTTCCAGCACCAGCTACATTTCATCTCTGGATGGAGGCATTACGCCTTCGGCCTGCGCCAACGGGAGCTGCCAGAACGGGGTGCCGACCGGCGCCTACTCGCTCCTCAATCCGTTCCCGAACGGACTGAATGCGGTGCCAGGCTCCTCGCTCGGACTGCTCAGCAATCTGGGTGTGGGCGCGAACGGGAACACGCTCGAATACAAAATCCCGCGCACTTATCAGTACAACCTCGGCTTCGAGCGCGCACTGCCAAAGAACATGGTGCTCGACATCGCCTTCGCCGGAAACTTCGCGGGAATGACGACCACCGCGCATGACCTCGGGTTCCCCCAGGACGCTGCGGGCCTGGCTCTCCAGACAGCGTCGATTGCCGACCCCTCGATTTACAGCGCGCAATTGCCGAACCCGTTCCTCGGCATTCTCCCCAAGACGACCAGTCTCGGCAGTGCGACTACGGTGAGCCGTTCGTCTCTGTTGCAGGCTTGGCCGCTGTGGGGCGGCATCTCGGACAGCAACGTCTCGCGCGCGACCTTCCGTTCCGACGCCCTCCAGCTGCGGTTTCAGAGGAAGGCTTTCGGGGGGGCGGATAGCTCCCTGGGCGTTGTTAGCTGGACGGTGGCTTGGACCTTCAGCAAAGAATATGCGCTGACCTGCTGCGCCGGGCCTTCCTATTTAAACGGCGACAGCAATTTCCGGTACGCGCTCGATTCCAACAACAAGACACACGAACTGGGCATCAACGGCGTCTGGGACCTGCCGTTCGGTAAGGGCCGGAAGTACGGAAGCGGCGTGCAGGGCATCGCTGACAAAGCGGTGAGCGATTGGCGGCTCGATTACATTTTCAATTACACATCGGGATTCCCGGTCGCCCTGCCGAACCTGATCAACACGTGCGGACGCTGGGATGCCGGCTCCGCGCAGAACGAATTCCACTGGTTCAACAACAATCCGGCTTGTTACTCGACATTCCCGAATAACGCGGGCGCTCTCTCGTACCTGCCGCCGCGTTTTTCCGGCAACGTCAACAATCCGGCCAAGCCGCAGGTAAGTATCGCGATGTCGAAGTTCATCACCTTCCACGATCGATACAAGGTGAACTTCCGCGCGGAATCATTCAACATCAGCAATACGCCTATCCGTCCGGGGCCGAGCACAACTTTCCCGAGCACGACGTTCGGGGTGTTGCCGGAAAGCCAGCAGAACTTCCCGCGGCTGGTTCAATTGGCGCTGAAGCTTTATTTTTAAATTTAGATGTCCGGCCGTCCGAATTCGATTTCGAAGCGCGATTTGTAAACCAGCCGGTTTCCGGCAGGAGTAGCGCCAACGCCGACCCCGAAACTCCACAGAATTCTCTTGGTGAGTTTCAGATCGGCGCCGGGCAGGAACTGATGAAACTGCTGGTTTACAGGCAAGACAGGTGGGAACGGGCCGGTCGAACTGTAATACTCGAGGCTCGGGCTGAAACGCGGCGTGGCTTCCCAAGCTACCCGGACGGCCGGCTCGAAATTCCAACCGTCACGGGTCCCGGGACCGTGCAGAGCGCGCTCGAACACCGGGTTCAAGTCTATCTGAAGCCGGCCGA
>JAOAPQ010000629.1 GCA_025462965.1 Bryobacterales bacterium | reverse complement strand
AAGGCGATGCTCGAAGTAGTTGGGCACGACGGTGAGGAGGATCTGACGGGCGCCAACGCCGACGCGAGGCGCGAGAAGAAGCGAGAACTCGAAGCCAAGCTGATTTTGAGCAGCTATGTGAAGGGCTGGACGATAGCTGAAAACTTCATCGCCGAGAAGAATGTGAAACACGCGCCGTACGAATTTGGATATGCCGTGGGCGCCAGCCGGCCATTGGCACTGGCAGCGCGGCCGGACCGGTGTAATATGTGCCCGGAAAATTTGGAGATCGGGGTTGAGGTGTATGGCGGCCTCGGTACGAATGCGAGGTTTGGTCTCCATGACACGTCTCACTATGTCGCACCGACACTCGCCTGGAACCTTGCCAATGGCACGACGGTGAGACTCTCGCCCGGGTTCGGCGTCACGGCGACGAGCGTCCCCTTCTTATTCCGGTTCGGGATCTCCTATGAGATTGCCCAGTTCGGCAGAGCCACGAGGCGTCTCTTCCAGGGTTCGGGAGCGCGTCCATGAAGAAAGCCGCATTGGCAGCTCTTGCCCTCGGTTTCCTCTTTATTGCTTTGCTTTGTGCGCAGAACCCGTACGGTGGTGATGAGAAAGCATCGCGTGCGGGAGCGAAGCTCTATAAACAGGAATGCGCATCGTGCCACGGGCAGAACCGGCAAGGTCTCGAGAAAGCGCCGCCCTTGAATGTTGCGGGTGTGGTGAAGGCTTCACCAGGAGCATTGTTCCGGATCTTAACGAACGGATCTCTGAAGCGAGGCATGCCGTCATTTGCCCATCTGCCGGAGGCCCGGCGCTGGCAGCTTATCACTTACCTGCAAAGCGATTCGCTGGCCCGCTGAACAAAACGCGGCTATCGCCGCGTGTCCGTTTGTCCGTGCGGCGGGCGTTGTTCCGGATCTTAACCAGGGCACGCGCCAGCGCAGGCAATCCGCCGAGCACATCAGCTATATACCCACTGCGGCCGCGCTGAAGCGGCAGGCGGGTACGCAACCCGCCGCGGGTTGATCTCGATGCCGATACGCTGCGCCGACAGCTCCGGTCGCGACCTTACATCTGTCGGTGGCCCGGCGTTGGCAGCTTATCACTTGCATGCAAAGCGATTCGCTGGCCCGCTGAACAAGCGCACTGGTGCGGGCTAGCTGCGGAATACGGCGGGAGTTAGGGGACACCTCCGGCTTCAGCAGCTGTAAACTAATGGCTGATGCGTATCCTCGTCGTTGAAGATGAAAAGCGAATCGCCGATTTCCTGACACGCGGCCTTCAGGGCGCCGGGTACGCGATTGATGCCGCGCCCGACGGCGCGACCGCCATCAATCACGCCAACAGCACCGATTACGACCTCATCATCCTCGACCTCATGCTCCCGGATATGGACGGCCTGAAAGTCCTCGAACGCATCCGCGGCAGGAAAGCCGGCCCGCCCGTGCTCATCCTCAGCGCGCGCGGCGCTGTCGACGATCGCGTCAAAGGACTCGAGCAGGGAGCCGACGATTACCTCACCAAACCCTTCGCCTTTGTCGAACTGCTCGCCCGCGTCCGCGCTCTCCTGCGCCGCGGCCAGCCCGCTCCCGAAAAGCTCCAGGTCGGGGACCTCTCCGTCGACGTTATGCGCCGCAAAGTCACGCGCGACGGCGAAACCATCGACCTCGCGCCGAAAGAGTTCGGCATCCTCGAATACATGATGCGCAACAAAGGCCGCCCGCTGAGCCGCACCATGATCGTCGAGCACGTCTGGGACATGGATTACGACGGCCTCACCAACATCGTGGATGTCTATATCCGCCACCTCCGCAGCAAGATCGATGACCGGTACACCACCAAGCTCATCCAGACCGTTCGCGGTATCGGCTACATGATCGAAGGTCCGGACAGGCCGCCGGCGATCCCGCAATCCGAAACGCCTTTCGAGCGGGTGTGAAGTGATCTTCCGGGCGATCCAAAAGACCAGGGGCCTGCGCTTCCGCCTCACTGCGTCCTACGCCCTGTTTTTCTCACTGCTCATCGTTTTCTCCGCCCTCATCTTGCGCCAGTTCCTCGCCTCCAGCCAGAACCAGCAGGCCCTGGACGCCATCGAACAGGAGTGGGGGGCGCTGAAAGTCACTCTGAGGATGGAATCCGGCCACGAAGTCTGGTTCGCGGACCCGCGCGATCCCGACGAGGCCCGCACCAAGGCCGACCTCCAACAGATTTTCCTGCTAGCGAAAACCGACGGCTCCATCATCGACGAGTCGCAGGCGTTTATGGACCTGGGCCTCGACTCCCCCGCTCAGATTCGCAAGGCCGCCAAGTCGCCACAAACCCTGCCATTCGAAAAATCGAACCGCAAAGGGGTTCCCTACCTCGTCCGCGGTGGATTGATCGCGGATGAATACCCCGACGAAGGAGGCCCTTACTACGTTATGATCGGGCGCTCTCTCGCCCCCGGCCGCAAGGTGCTTTCCCAGTTCACGCTGCTTACCGCCGGTCTGATACCGCTGCTGATCCTCAGCGGCTGCGTGGTCGGTTGGGTGCTCTCCGGACGCGGCCTTTCCCCCGTCCTCGAGGTCGCGAAGGCCGCGCAACGCATCAGCGGCTCGAACCTGAGCCTTCGGATCCCCTCCCGCGGCGCGGGCGACGAACTCGATTTCCTGATTCAAACCTTCAACGAGATGATCGACCGCCTGGAGAACTCCTTCCGCCAGATTCGCCAGTTCTCGACGGACGTTTCCCACGAACTCCGCACGCCCATTACAATCATCCGCGGCCAGCTCGAAGTTGCTCTTTTCACCGCGAACACCAAGGAGCAGTATCGCGACGCAATCATCGATTCGCTCCAGGATATCGAGCGCCTCTCGCAGATCGTGCGCGCGCTGCTCCTCCTGTCGCAGGCCGAAACAGGCCAGGTTGTACTGGCGAAAACCCCGGTCGATCTGGCCGAAATCGTTCGCGATATCGGCGATCAATTCCAGATCCCGGCTGAGGGCGCTCAGGTCAAGCTGACAATCGACGCTCAGGAGCGCTGCCCGACGGAACTCGACCGTGTTCAGATCGAGCGCATGCTCTCCAATCTGCTCTCCAACTCCATCAAGTTCACGCCGCCCGGCGGTGAAGTTAGACTGAAGCTCGAGCGCTCTGACGAGCAGGCGGTTATTACCGTGGAGGACACGGGGTGCGGCATCGATCCGAAGCATCTGCCGCATGTCTTCGACCGGTTCTACCGCGCCGGCAGCACCGATAACTCGCCATCGCCCGAAAAAGGGCTGGGCCTGGGCCTGAGCTTCGTCGCGTGGATTGCGAAAGCCCACCAAGGCGCCGTGAATGTGGACAGCACTCCGGGCAAAGGCGCCAGGTTCACGGTAACGCTCCCGTTGAATGCGACGCCCGCTCCAGTTCCGGCGCGCGGCGAAGAAACGGCAGCAATGAAAAAACTTTAATACCCGTTTGCGGGTTCCTTTCGTAGATAGAATAATCTCAACTGTTAAGGAATACTCTTGCGCGCCATCTTGCTATCAATCCTGCTCGCCATCGCGGTAGCTCTCTGCGCGCCAGTGTTGAGCGCCTACGGCCAGGAACCCGTGCCCCCTCCTGCCGACTTCTTCTCCGGGACCGTGGTCTCCGCCACGCCAACAGAAGTCAAGGTCAACCGGAAGAGCCTGACTCGCGACTCCGTTACCAAAACTTTCGTAATCGATGAAGACACGAAGGTGGAAGGCAAATTGAAACCGAAGGTTCATGTGACGGTTCGTTTTGTGACCGAGGACTCGGTCAGCCGCGCCATCCATATCATCGTCCACCCTCAGTAACAACGAATTGAGATTTTAAATATTTCATTACAAATTGCGGCCCCTCGAAATCCAGAAAAGTCGCCATCCAGGCTGCTAATCTAGCGGCTATGCGCACGCGGCGGTCGATTCTTTTCCTTCTCCTGGGCGGAGTTCTGCCCGCCTTCAGCCAAACGGCCCGACCGGAGCCCAAACTCGTGGTTACCATCGTCGTGGATCAGTTCCGCTACGACTACCTCACGCGCTTCCGCCCCGGCTATCACGCGGGTATTGACCGGCTGCTCACCAAAGGAGCCGTTTTCGCGGACGCCCATTACATCCATTTCCCCACGGTCACCGCGGTGGGCCACAGCACCATCCTGACGGGCGCCACGCCCTCCATCAGCGGGATCATCGCGAACGAGTGGTACGACCGTCCTTCCGGCGCCACTGTCACCAGCGTTTTCGATCCCGATGCAAAGGCTCTGGGCGCGGAGGTTCCCGCTTCCTCGCCGAAGCGGCTTCTGGTGAGCACCATCGGCGATGAGCTCCGCACCGTCACGGAGCAGGCCAAGGTCGTGGGTATCTCGCTCAAAGACCGCGCCGCTATTCTCCCGGTCGGCCGCATGGCGAATGGCGCCTACTGGTTCGACAACAAGAGCGGCAACTTCATCAGCAGCACCTATTACTTCCCTGCCCTGCCCGGATGGGTAAAGGAATTCAACGCGGGCCGCCCCGCCGACAAATATGCCGGTATGGAATGGATGGGCACGAAGTACGCCGCCGCCGGCGAGCACTTGAACGCAAGCCTGGCTGCCTCGCCATGGGGTAATGAACTGGTTGAGGCGTTCGCCGAAAGCGCCATCCAAGGCGAGCAACTCGGCCAGCGCGGCGTCACGGATCTGCTTGCCGTAAGCTTCTCGTCCAACGACTACGTCGGCCACGCGCTCGGACCCGATTCGCCCGAAGTGAAGGACATGGCCTTCCGCACGGATCTGTTATTCGGTAAATTCTTTGCGTTCCTGGAAAAACAGGTCGGCATGAAGGATGTGCTGGTCGTCATGACGTCCGACCACGGGGTGGCCCCGGTGCCTGAAGTAAGCGTTGCCCGCAAAATGCCGGGCGGACGGTTCGGAGCCGGTACCGTCGAGAAGACCATTCAGGCGGCGCTCGAACGGAAGTACGGCCCGGGTAAATGGGTCGCCGGTTCGTTCGAAAGCGCCACCTACCTGAATTCGGAACTGATCGAGGAGAGAAAGCTCGACCATGCGGCGGTGGATCGCACCGCGGCCGAAGGGCTCGCTGCCCTGCCCCATGTGATGATCGTTTACACCCGCGAACAGCTGATGAATGGAGCGTTTCGAGAAGATCCCACAGGAATCCGGGTCGCGAACGGTTTCTACCCCTCGCGCTCGGGCGACGTTTTCGTTGTGCTCGAGCCGTACTGGCTCTTCGGCGGCGGGAGTAAGGGCACCACGCACGGGACTACTTTCGATTACGACACCCACGTCCCAGTGATTTTCATGGGCGCGGGCATCAAACCGGGTAAGTATTACGGCAGCGTCGCCGTGAACGACATCGCTCCTACTCTTGCCGCGATGCTCAATCTTGAAACCCCCAGCGGCTCGGTGGGCCGGATCCTCTCGGAGATGTTCCAGTAGGGTGCGGCGAGAAACGCAGCTACCCGCCGCGTGTCCCTCCCCGCGCAAATTCGGGCGTTAATTTTGTAGCCAACCAGTGCATTCGGAAGGATTGTCAGGTTTGGTTGGGCCCAGATTTGGGTTGGCAACCTACCCCACGGTTCGCTCTAATAATTAAAGGAGCCAGTCATGAACATTCGCCCGCTGCACGACCGCGTCCTTGTCACGCGCTCGGACGATTCCGAAATCAAATACGGCAATATCATCATTCCGGATAGCGCCAAAGAGAAGCCCCACCGCGGCACCGTTAAGGGAGTCGGTACCGGTAAACTCTCGGAGACGGGCGAACGCCTCGCGCCCGAAGTCAAGATCGGCGACCACATTCTGTTCGGCAAGTACTCGGGATCCGAGATTGTAGTGGCGGGCGAAGAGTACCTGATCGTACGCGAGGACGAAATCCTCGCTGTCGTCGATTAGCCGACGTTCCGCCGCTTACAGTGGTAATCTGTCCTTTTCGACACCTCGAAGGAGTTTCACGAAACATGCAAAAGTTTTCCGCTGTGCGAACGGGTTTGCTTTGCCTCACGCTGCTATCAGTCACGGGGTTGGCATCCGCGCAAAGCAAAGTAGCGATCATCAACCTTCAGCGCGCCGTGCTCGAATCGGACGAGATCAAGAAGGCCTCCTCTGAATTGGAGGCGAAATACAAACCCCGGCAGCAAGCCGCGGAAAAGCTCCAACAGGATCTGCAGAGCATTCAGCAGCAGCTGCAGGCGGGCCAGGGTAAACTCTCGCCGCAGGGCGAGGCCGACCTCCAGGCCCAGGGCACGCGCAAACAACGCGAACTCACGCGTGTCACCGAAGATCTTCAGGCCGACGTGGAGCGCGACCGCAACGCCATCCTGGGCAAAAGTTCACAGCAGATGCAAACTGTGGTGAAACAACTCGCCGAAGCGAAGGGTTACGATGTGGTTGTGGATACGCAAACCACGGTCTACTATAAACCCGCTCTGGAAATCACGACCGAGGCCATCGCCGCCTACAACAAAGCGTATCCGGCTAAGTAGAGGCGGCGCATGGCGGGCTACCTGGACCAGTACGGCGCGGGCGAGGACAAGCGCGAGGCGATCATTAAACGCCTGGTCCTCGGAGCCGTTCTGGTCGTTGTTTTCGGCGGCCTCGGTTACTACCTGTTCAAGAATTACGCTCAGATCCGCAAGGTGGACCGGTTCCTTGCACTTGTACGCAACAAAGACTACCAGGGGGCTTACCAGGCGTGGGGATGCACGCCCCAGACTCCCTGTCCGTCCTATTCGTTCCAAAAGTTCATGGAGGATTGGGGACCGCCGGCGACCTCGGGCAACGTTCGCGTTTCGGATGCCGAATCCTGCAACGCGGGCGTCATCATCACGGTGGACCTTAACACCGAACGCAAGGAACAGTTGTGGGTACAAAAGAACTCTTCGGCCCTCAGCTTTTCCCCCTATCCGTCGTGCCCCGGCAAGAGCCCGTTATCCAACATGATTCATCAGACGGTAGGAAAACTTCGCAAGCCATTCTTGAACTGATTCATTGTGAGATAACGGTAAAGATCAAAATGAGCTCCACCACAACGACGACGGGCGCGGGATTGGAAGGCATAATCGCCGGTGAATCCGAGATTTGTTTCATTGACGGCTATAACGGAGTACTGAGCTACCGCGGGTTCAACATCCACGAGTTGGCCGACCACGCCACGTTCGAGGAAGTGATCTACCTGCTCTGGAAGGGCCGCCTGCCGAAAGCGGCTGAGCTTCAGGAGTTGAAACAGGAACTCGGCCAGGGATACGGCCTGCCCGCCGAGGTCGTCGATTTCCTCGGAGCGGTTCCTAAATCGGCGCTCCCCATGGATGTGCTGCGCACCGCCGTCTCCATGCTGAGCCTCTACGATCCTCTCGCGCGCGACATGTCGCCTGAAGCGAATGCGAAGAAAGCCGCTACGCTGATGTCGCAGACGTCGTCGATCGTGAGCACCTACGATCGTCTGCGCAACGGAAAGGAGATCCTTCCGGGCGACCCGAAGCTCAGCTTTGCGGCCAATTTCCTCCATGCACTCACCGGCAAAGTCCCCGATGAGGTGATGTCGCACACCTTCGACGTCGCCCTTATTCTCCATGCCGATCACGAACTGAACGCCTCCACGTTTGCCGCCCGCGTCACCGCCGCCACGCTCTCGGATATCTATTCCTGCGTCACCTCCGCCATCGGAGCGCTGAAAGGCCCGCTCCACGGCGGAGCGAATGAAGACGTAATCCGGATGCTCCTTCAGGTGGGCGACGCCGATAAGGCCGTGGAGCGCGTCCACGAAATGCTGGCGCGTAAGGTGAAAATTCCAGGCTTCGGGCATCGCGTTTATCGCACGGAAGACCCCCGCGCCACCCATCTGCGCGCCTTTAGCGAGGCAATCGGCAAGAGCACCGGCCAGGAGAATCTTTACCTGATGTCGAAGCGCGTGGAAGAAACCATCAAGACCGAGAAGAAGCTCAACGCCAATGTGGATTTCTACTCGGCTTCCACCTACTACTCGCTCGGCATTCCGATCGATTTATTCACTCCGATCTTCGCCATCAGCCGGATGTCGGGCTGGACTGCACACATCCTGGAGCAATATCACAACAACCGCCTGATCCGGCCCCGGGCCGAGTACAAAGGCAACGCCGACGGCCAGACCTGGGTCCCCCTGGAAAAACGATAGCCGCAGGACCGGCCAATCGCAGTCCGTTGGCCTGCCGTACTTGTGATCCAATACGTCCCGTACCTGTGATCCAATAGATCATTGGACGAACGCGCGTACTACTCAGAATCCCCGACGACGAAACCGGCGTCGCTGAACTGCCCCCACTGCCGCACGGCGGACACCTACGAACTCCGCTGGATGGTTCGGAAAAAGAAGGATCGCCTGCCTCCCGGCGGCGACGATCGCGACCGCGCCAAGTTCGCCAAGGCACAGAGCTATATGGTTCTTCTGGACGATAAGGTGTCCTGCAAGAACCAGCGCTGCCGCCGCCCGTTCGAAGTCTCCGGCGTGAAGACCGTCGCGTTCCTGTAACGCCACGTCCCACCAGCGGACACCTGTCCCGCCTTTAACCCTTCATTCCCAACGCCTGACCCGCGGCCCGCGCCGTGCATGAACCATCCCGTAGTTATGCACCGCGTTCTCATTGCCGACGACAACACTGGCGTCCTGGAAGCCCTTCGCATTCTGCTCAAGACGGAAGGTTTCCAGACCGTTCTTGCCGATTCCCCGCGCGCCGTCCTGGAAGCGGTTCGGACATCGCGCTTCGATCTCATTCTCATCGACCTCAACTACGCCCGCGACACCACCTCCGGCCACGAGGGCCTGGAACTTCTGGCCGGGCTCGAGCTCTACAAGGGAACGGCGCGCGTCCTCGTCATGACCGCCTGGGGCAATATCCCGCTCGCAGTGGAAGCTATGCGGCTTGGCGCGTCCGACTTCATCGAAAAGCCGTGGGACAATGCGAAGCTCCTCGCCGCGGTCCGGAAGCACGCCGCCGGCCAAAACGGGGTCGCGTCAGCAACCGCCGCCGGCCGCGATCTGGAGGTCGCCCGCGCCGTCCAGAACAGGCTGCTGCCGCAATCCGCTCCGGCCCTTACAACTCTGGATTACGCCGGCCGCTGCATTCCCGCCGGACACGTAGGCGGCGATTACTATGATTTTCTGCCGCTCCCGGAACACGCCATGGGCTTCGTTGTCGCGGACGTCTCCGGCAAAGGCGTTTCCGCCGCCATCCTGATGGCCAATCTGCAGGCCCACTTCCGCAGCCACACGGCAGACGCGTACTACGATCTTCCAGCGTTGTTCAGTTCCCTCAACCAGCACTTCTTCGCTTCATCGCCGGAAGGTCACTTCGCGACGGCCTTCTTCGCGCGCTATTGCGACCGGACACGCCGCTTCGAATACGTAAACTGCGGCCACAATCCGCCTATCCTCGTCCGTGAAGATGGCTCGGTGGAACGGCTGGGCGCCACTGCCACGGTCCTCGGACTCTTCCCGCGTTGGGAATGCGCAGTGGAAAGCGCGCGTCTCGCACCCGGAGACACACTGCTCATCTGCTCCGACGGCGTGATCGAAGCCACGGACGACCACGACGAACAGTTCGGCGAGGAGCGCCTGATCGAGATGCTCCGCACAAGACGCCGCGAGCCGGTCACAACACTTGTCGCGGACGTCACATCGGCGATCCACGCATACCAGTTTGGTCCGCAGGCCGATGACGTCACCGCCGTCGGGCTGCGCGGGCGGTGAGCTTTGGTAGACTTCTGATGAAAAAGATCATGGATCGCCGCAAGTTCCTCCAACTCGCAGCGGGCAACTCTCACGGGCAACTCTCACCGTGCAACTCTCACCGGCCGTTCCAATGCGCATGACGCCGCCCGCGTCACCGTTGCCTTGAAGAACATCATGCACGGAAATTTCTCAACGTGGCCCGATCGCATCAATGAGCATTTGGTCTCTCGTCCCATTTGAAGTGATGCAGTTTCCACCCGCCGCGCTGAACGCTTCCACTCATTTGCCCGAATATTGCGATCGCGGCCAAACCGGGCTCGTCAGCTCGATGGTCCAAACAGGGCCGCCCTGGTACAGCTGGCCCTCCATCCGTACGAATGCCGGAGCCTTACCGCCGAGAATCCAAACGTGAATGTCTTCGGGCTGCTTTCCTAGAAACGGCGCCACTACTCCGGTGAGGCCTCCAAGCTCCACCTTCAAGGCATAACGCATAGCTCTATGACGGGCACCAGCAACCCAAAACGTCTCCTCTCCTTGGGGCGTGATCGCGAGTTTCACGAGCCGCGGCTTCGGCGTGGCCGCAACGTATGATACTTTCGTCTCCGCCGCATCGGTCGGGAGATTCTTCAGGAGATTTAGGAGTAGGCCGTTGGCCAAATCGGGCGGCAGGTCGAGGTGGTCTGTGTCGACCTTGTCTTTACCGCCGTCAACAGAGCGTACCGTCACCTGGCCCTTAGAAGCATCGATCGAGACATCCATCGGATGCGGGAACGACGGGCCTTTCTGCACATGGTGGTAGCTTAGGAGCTGGAAGGTACGCCGTTGAGAAAAGACGGTGGTTTCATCATCGACTGACCCGTCTTTGAAGTGGAAGATTAGACTCGACACAAGCCGGTTCCCCTGGACGACCTGGATGAGGTCACCTGCGGCGAGCGGCTTGCCCTCCCTCGTGCGCAGCACGAGAAATCCATGGACCGTACCCTCCATATGGCGCACGGCTACCGGTTCCGCCAGCAGCGCGCCGGACCGGAGCAGCGCAGCGCTAACCAACAAACCCGTGAACGACCAGAAGCGGACGCTTTGGACCAAGGCACTCTTCGAATAAAAGCGCATAAGATCACTCCGATTCAATTTTCATGAACTCCCCAGCATGGCGAACATATGCACTGAGATCGTTACGAACCGTCTGCATAACAGTCGGATGGACGAGCGCTGATTCAGGAGGCGTCGCCCGCATCCGATGCACTCCCGCCGCTGCGTCGTTCCCAAGGTTTCCTCACGTCAGAGTGACCGGCTTCGGCGGCGGCCTTCTCAATTTCAGAATTGACCTCGCCGCCGATCAGGATAGCGGCACCCGTGAGATATAGCCACAGCAGAAGCGTGACCACTGGCTCCAGTTCTCCATAGATTCGTTGGGACGAGCTGAAGTGCTCCTGGTAAATTCGAAGCATCAGTGTAGAACCGGCCCATAACGCGATCGCTACAACCGCACCGGGTGTACTCCATTGCCACCTTCGATCTTTCAGGTTCGGCCCAAAGCGATAGAGCGAAGCGAACGAGAAGAGGAGCAGTGTTACGATGACCAGCCACTGTATGATACGCCAAGGAAGCGGGGTTAGAGTATGCATCCCAAGATGCTGACCGATCGCCGTCCCGGCCCGGCTGCCGTAAACCAATACCCCGAGCGCCATAATGCCCATAAGTCCCAGCGATATCGTCAGTCCGAAAGCGATGGTCAAAATCCTCCACCACTGGCGCGCTTCTTTGACTTCATACGCGGTGTTCAGGCCCACCATCATGGCCCAGGTGCCGTTCAGAATCGCCCAAGCTGCACCTAAACCTGCCCATACAGCACCAGCCCCGATCGCAGGTCTCGCGCTTAGTTCACTAACCGTTTTTGTAACGAGCGCCGACGCTTCGCGCGGCACGATCTGCTGAAAGGAATCGAGGAGCGCGTTACGCAACTCAGATCCGATACTGGCGAACGTACCAAACAGAAGAAGCAGCAACAGAAGGGCCGGGAATATGCCCAGGAAGTAATAGAACGCGAGCCGAGCTGCCTGTCCGAAGACTTCATCCTCCCAGCTTCTGCGACATGTTCGTTCCGCCAGTTCCCGCCAGGAAAGTCCGCGGAGGTTCCACACCTCGGCCATGGCTCCACTTGACGTCCCGCATTCAAGCCCCACCTGCCACCCCCATGTCATGTGCGCGCGGAACCTCAGACGGCTCGGCCGCGTGCCTCACCATCGGTTGATCGCTCGAACGATTCCGCCGATCAGGCTGACCTTGCGGCGGGAATCGATGCGCTTCGGTTCCGTTCAAATACAGTGCGTGCCGGGTCTACGATGCCAGCCTTGCGCCATGTAATGCGCTATACATCCTGGTCGATACGGCATGCTCTATGAACCTCTGCATCGATGCTTTGCAACCATTGGACCAACTCGGTTTGTGGAGGCGCTGCCAGGGGTCTCAGGAGAGCGACAGCCGCTCGAACCATAGTAAACGCTGACCTAAGAAGCGGTTTTACACAAGGGGCTCGAAGACAGTGTAAAGGGTAGAGATTTTGTCGGCAGGTTCCAAGTGAGAAGCGTGCACCGGGTTGAGCCGCCCGGCCTACCGCGCCTCCCGCGATTTCGACCTGTTCGACTTCATCGCCAACTGCAATTGCCTCGGCGTATTCCGCAGAACGGCGCTGCTGGTCAGACGGCCAAAGTTCGGTCTTGCAAGTTCGTGTCGCCTGTCCCGAAGCGCACCCGATTCAGCAGATTAAACACCTCGGCGCGGAATTCCAGGCGGATCTGTTCGCGGATCGGGAAGGTCCGCGTGACGGAGAGGTTCTCATTGTAGTTGCCAAACTGCCGTATCAGCGGGTTGTACCGCGTGTCGTTGCCAAAGCCATGCTCGTTCGCTAATTCCCTCGACCGACCACAAGATCACCGAGCGATCAAACGGCGCGTCCAAGCCAGTCAGGGCTTCCGATCAATTGAGTCAGCCGCGGCGAACAAATTCAAGGCGTAAAGACAATGCGTATGATCCGAAAGGGCCAAGTCAGGTGGTTAGCAAAGGCCGATATTCTTGGACAGGCCCGGTTCATCGTAGCCATCCTCGGAGTCGCGCTCA
>JAOAPQ010000239.1 GCA_025462965.1 Bryobacterales bacterium | reverse complement strand
CCCGGCTTCTCAATCCACGTAGCGGGTCAATAAAAACTGTGTGGGGCCGGCTTCGTTCAGGACAGGCCGGTTTCGGAGGGCCGAGTGTTTTAGCCTCTGTACGCCGCGCCCACCAGAAGCACTGGCGTCGTCGTGAGTGTTTACAAAACCGATGCACTCAAAAGCCCCCGTTTGCGAACCTTGCCACAAATGATCGTTTTGGGAAATTTCGCTGGTTAGTCGGTTAGTCTCGATAGACGCCCATTACGCCGCCGATCCAGCTGCGACGACTATGCCCCGAAGAACGCAGTCGCGATGCCGGTCGGGCCGATCGTGAATGACGCGAGAGCAACTGCAAGCGAGATGACGCGAATGTCTCGCATATCAATGTCTCGCATATCTAGGGGACCGGTTGAATTTGAATCTTCCCGTCGTCTTCCCACGCCGCGAGCGCGCTCCCGTTTCGGAGTGTAACGATATTCGGAAATGCTCCCTTTGGCGCGAGAGCGATCGGTTCTTTGTTTCCCGGCTGCAGAGCTCGAACACCCGTTGGCGTTGACCAGATGGCGTATACACCGTTCGCCGCCGCAGCGATCGAGACATCCACGCCTTCGGCGACCCCAACTTCTTTCTCCCCGGGCGTCGCCAGAAAAATCTCGTGCTCTCTTCGCCACGCGGTGATCACGCGGTTCTGAGTAACCACGACTCCACCGCCATCCATCGGGCAGGCATTCAGTTGCCACGTGCCCGTCCCCAACTTCTCGGCTTTTGAGAAGTTCACTCCATCGCGCGATCGCGCAAGGTACATGTCACGGGAGCCGGCCAGCACGTTCCGCCACATCACCAGAATCCGACCGCCGGAATCGATCGCGACAGATGGATGGCAGCACTGGCAGATAGTTCCGTCCGGGGACTGGTAGATTGAGACATTCTTCGACCAGGTGAGTCCGCCGTCGCTGGATCGCGATCCGTAGAGGCTGGTACCCTTGCCGCCGCGCTTGTCCAGCCACGCCGCGAAAAGCCCGCCTTTTCCGTCCGAGGCGAGGGAATGCAAGCCTTCCGTTGGCGCGCCGGGCACATCGTTGATGGTCATGCCCTTGGACCAACTCTTCCCTGCGTCAACTGAGCGCCAGACCATCAAGTCTCCATCGGATGGGAGACCGTGCGCGTGCGCGCCTTCCGCCGGAGTCCGGCCCACGACTGCACTGATGACAATCGCGCCCTTGGAGAGAGCGATCCTTGGCCCCCGATGGCGCGTCAGCGGCACGATTGCCCCACCCGCGACTTTCACCGGTGCGGAAAACGTGGCGCCTGAGTCATGCGACGCACTGAAGTAGATCGCGTTAGCCGCGCCAAACGTCAGCGCAACCATTGACCCATTCGCCGCCATCTGTGGTTCGTGCGCAGGTGCGTCCGGGGCGATGGGTCCCACATTCATCGCGAGCATCATTCCGACTACAAGAGAGAACATATTGGACTCCTAAAAGCTGACTCGAAGCGCGAGCTGAAGGGTTCTTGAATCGGCGACAGCTGTAATCTGCCTGAATGTCGGCGACTGATTCGTCGGGTACGCACCCGAGCCGAACGTGCCGTTCAGCGTGACTCCGTTGACATGATTCAGCAGATTGAACGCTTCCGCGATACCTTCCAGGCGAAGCCTCTCACCAATTGGAAAAGTTCGGCTTAGCCGCGCGTTCAGGTTGAAGAAATCGAAACCGGTTCCGGCGTTGCGATTGATGAAGGCCCCGTTCACGATCGGGCGGGCGGAAGTGCCCTGGATCGTGGTCAATCCGGTGCCAATGTTGAACGGCAACGCAGAGTAATATTGAAGCATTCCGCTCACCTGGAAACCGTGGCTGATACGCTGCCATGCCGTACCCGCCTTTTCCATCGACGAGTGAACCGTGCCGTTGAAAACCAAGCGATGCCGCTGGTCGTCATCGGAACGCCCGTAATCCTGCCAGATATTGAAGTTGTTGATCGGCGAACTGAAGAAAAATTCGCCAACGTTGTCGAGCGCCTTCGACCATGTATAGGAGATCCGGTAGTTTCCCCATCTTACGGGCCGCTGCAGAAACGAAACGTGAAGTCCGTCGTAGTGAGAATCCGCTAGCGAGGAATACTGGCTGCTGTTGCCGAAAGCGGGATTGGGGCGGCATCCGTTGTTGGTTGCCGCAGCCACGCAGGTCGGTACGTTCTGATTGACGGAAGCGATCAGGTGCAGTCCACGCAGGTGTTCGTAGCCAACGCTTAACGTGCTGCGGCCGCCCAGCTGATGCTCGATCTCAAAGCTTCCCTGCTCGGAGTAGGCATTCTGTATATGCCGATCCATGGTGGTGAAGTTGAACAGAACACCGGGCGGAAGCGTCAGGCTGCTGAGGATGTTGGGGAACACCGGGGCGCCGGACTGCGCCGGCGAAAGGCTTAAGCTGATCTGGCTGAGACTGCCGACGTCTACCGTGTTCCCTGCAGACAGAAGAGCGTTAGCAAGCGCGCGCAAAGGCACCCGGTCATAAAAGAGTCCGAAGCTGCCGCGAACAACTGTGCTCCGCGAGGCAAACGGAGACCATGCAAATCCAGCGCGCGGGGAGATATTGTTCGTATCCGTGGCGATCGTTTTCAGGAACTGTAAATCGTATCGAATCCCGAAATTCAGGGTCAGTCGAGAGCTGGCTTTCCACTCATCCTGGGCGTAAAAACCGATGTTGGGATTGGTCTGTGAGACCACGAATTTGTTGAACGTCTGGGTGAAGCCAGAATTGTTATACGTTCCCGCGAGGAAGTTGGCAAGCGACGAAAACGAATAGCTGCCGCGAATGGATCGAGGGAAAGTGATGGTGTCATCGTTGTAGAGGAAGTCGGCTCCGACACGAATTGCGTGCGCTCCCATCTGATACGACAGGTTGTCGGCGATCTCATAGAGTCTGTTGAGCCGCGCCGTTGGAGAGCCGGAGAGCGTGCCGAATGAGGCGACTCCAGAAATGCTGACGGCAGGCCCGAGGGGATCAGAGGGCGGAGCCTTGAGCGTGCTGTAAGTAAACTGTGCGCGTGTTTCGTTGACCAGGCGCGGAGAGAAAGTCGCGATGTTGCTTGCGGCAATGGTCTGGTCTGTGTTGTCCAGTGCGGCGGATGCGCTTGCGGCGCTAATCCCGCCGGCCCCGCGAGAGTTAGCACTGTGCACATCGTAGAGGCTGTAACGGACGCTGAACTGATCCTTTTCGCTGAACTGATGATCGAGCTTCGCGAGGAAATTGCTGTTGTGAACCGGATTCGGATAGAGCCCCGTAAAGATAGGCGGTCCCGGATACCCGACGGCCGCCAGCCTTGTGTTGATCGCCGCGGCGTTTGCGGGCGAGATCGTGATCAGGCCGGATTGGTTCAGGTCCCGGCGCTCGAAATTAGCGAAGTAGAATGTGCGGTCGCGGATCACCGGGCCACCGAGACTCGCGCCGTATTGCGCCTGGGTCAGCGGCAGGACAGTGTGAGATAGCGCGTTCGCGGCATTGAAACGATCGTTGCGCAAGTAACCATATAAATCACCGTGGACGGTGTTTGTACCGCTCTTGGTGACAACGTTGATGTAGCCGCCTAACGCACGCCCGAACTCAGCCTGGCCGCCTGATGTAACCACCTGGAATTCATTCACCACGTCGAGCCCATAGAAAATGCCGCTCAGGCCCGCCGCATCGTCATTCGCGGAAAGGCCGTCCACGATGAAGTTATTGGAGAAGTTGCGTTGACTACCCACGGAGATGCCCTGACCCGGCACAGCAGACGTCTCCGCAAAGAGCTGATTACTAGCGGTGTTGGTGGGAGACACGCCCGGAATGAGCAGAGCCAGGTCGAGGAAATTCCGTCCGTTGAGGGGAATGGACCGAACTTCGGATTGCGAGACGGTCCCGGCGATCTGGGAACGCGCCGCCTCCAGGACGGCCGCCTCGCTGCTTACGGTAACATTCGTTTCCGCCGAAGCGACTGCGAGCGATACGGGCAACTCGAATGCCGAGCCGACGGTGAGCGTCAGCGACCGTGTCTGATCCGCGAATCCCTCACGATGCACTTTGATTTCATACTGGCCAACCCGGAGATAGGGGAACCGAAAGCGCCCTTCCCGGTCTGTGCTCGCGCTGCTCGCCAGGTTCGTGTCGGTTTGACGTGTTGTGACCCGGGCATCTTCAACCACGGCGCCGCTCGCGTCCGTGACACGCCCGCTAATGCTCCCGTAATTGACGGATTCCTGCGCCGACGCCAACTGCGCAAGTAAGAATGCATACAATACGGCTCTTAACGCAAACGATGATTTCAAACCTCTCCCCTTCCTGAACCTGACTACAACGAAATGCGATTGGTCTGGTCGAGGCTGGGAGGGGGTCCGCGCTTTCGTATCGGGTCGCGCGAAACAATGCGGGGACGATGGTCGTGGTGTCTTGCAGTCGTTAGATAAAAGAGATAAGGTGCGCACACTCGCGGCGCACCGCTAAGCAGTATGGTCTTGGAAGCAGGAACGACTTGAGCTTTGGGAAAAAGCGGACACTTTGGCTGACTTGCGTTCAGAACCGGACCGTTGGGTGTTCCCACCTGTCCGCTCTTTTCCGCCATGGCGCACCGATGTTTGCCACCGCGGCGGCAGCATGAGGGCAATTCTGAAATTGCGTTCGTTAGGAGGCTCGGAGCGATCAGCGGAAAGCTGAAGATGGCCAACAAAAGCGATGCAAACGCACGACGCATTCCGGAAGAGTTCCTGTAACCATCAAACATCAATTACGTCTCGCTGTTGTGCGGCAAATTGTCGCACCCGCCGATCAGCGGACCGGCGGGTACTTCGCGAGCTTTCTCTGTAGAGAGCGTCGATGAATACCCAGGAGCCGGGCAGCCTGAGACAGGTTTCCGCCGCAATCGGAGAGGACGCGCTGCATGTGTTCCCACTCGACTCTGGCCAGACTGGGAACGATTGCGGGGAAATCCGGCGCTTCCTTTGGGGCTGTCCGAAGACTCTCGTACGCGGCAAGAATCTGATCGGCGTCCGCCGGCTTGCTCAGATAGTGATCGGCTCCGCGCTTCATCGCGGAAATTGCGGTGGGGATGCTGCCGTAGCCTGTCAGCACAATGATGGTCATGGAGGAATCGATGGCTCGCAACTCCTGTACGACATCCAGGCCGCCCTTTCCCGGCATGCGCAGATCGACCAGTACCAGGTCCGGGCTGCGGTCGCGAGCAAAGTTCAGAGCGTTTTCTCCATCAGGGACAGGTTCGGCCTCCCAGTTCCGCTGAGCCAACGCACGGCAGAGCCGATTCCGGAACACCTCATCGTCGTCGACGACGAGGACCAATGGAGTATCTTCAGATTGCAGCATGGACGTTCGGCCGCTTCGATTGAAATGGCAACTCTACAGTCACGGTGGTGCCTTGACCGAAAACAGAATCGAACTGAACCCGGCCGCCGAGTCTTTCCGCAAAGCTCCGTACCAGGAATGTCCCCAGTCCCATGCCCTTTCCGGGTTCTTTGGTAGTGAAGAACGGTTCCGCAATTCGTCGCAGAACCTTGTCGGGCATGCCGTGCCCCTGATCCCGGATCGAGATTAGCAGCCCGGCGTCAGTTCCCATTGCTGTGATGACGATTGGACGCTGATCGAGATTGGCATCCAGCGCATTTTGAATGAGGGCGGCAAGAGACTGCGCCGTCGCTTGCCTGGGCAGAACCGCGGCCAGCGCCTCATCGCGAAGGTCGATTTTCAGGAGTATTCGCTGTGATTCGGGAAATTGCGTGAGGACCTGAATAAACAGATCGCGCATATGGACCGCGCGGGGAGTCTCGCCAATCGGCTCGCCGCCCTGGACGCTCATCCGTTCAAGAATGAGCCGGCATCGTTCGACTTCCGACCGAATGAGCTTGGCGTCTTCACGAACATCGTTACCGGAAGAAAGATGCGGGGCGTACCTTTCCAGCTCTTTCGCCACGACCGCGATGGTACTGAGCGGTGTCCCGAGCTCGTGCGCGGCTCCGGCGGCTAATGTCACGAGGGAAGCCAGTCTTTCGTGCTTTGCAACCTGCTCCTGGAGATCGAGCACCTCCCGCTCGCGATGCCTGAGCGCATCCGAGACCTTTCCCGTGAAAAACGATATCAATGAGGCCGCGGTGACGAACGCTATCCACATGCCTACAAAATGCGGCGACAAACCCTGCTCCACATGATGGCTCTGCAACGCAGCCAATGGCAGGTGTAGAAAAAAGAGCAAGCCGAAACAGATCGCGGCAAGAATGCCAAGGACCCAGGTCCAGATCTTGTGCAGTACAACCACCGAGAGAGTGATCTGGACGAGATACAGCAAACTGAAGGGGTTCACCGGTCCGCCGGTCAGGCCCAGGATGACGGTCAAGGCGAGGGTATCGAGGACGAAGGCGGTGCCCAGCGTCTCGTCCGGAAATCGAGCGGACACGTGCCTTATCCTAGCGAGCACCAAATTACTGGCGAGGATCACCAAGAGGGGTATCAGGGTCCAGAGAACCGGGAAATCCAGATGAAAGATGTAGGCCGTGGCGATGATGATGGAGGCTTCACCGGCCACCATGCCGTAACGGAGGCGCAGAACCCACGGAAGCGCCAAATTGGGAGCGAGATCCGTGGCAGGGTGTGGCACTCCGGTCTGCGGCACTTGTCGGACAGCATGTTCAGGATGATGCGCTGAATTGAGCCGATTCTCGTGGTGCGAAGGAGGCATGCGCTGAAGGACCGTCTGCTGTCATCCTACGTCAAGCAATTCGGAGTTGGGATGCGACAATTTGCCGCGCTCACGATGGCGTTGTTCGGCTGGATTGGGATGAAAAAGCGAAATGTTGGCTGTTGCCCCTCATGGAAGAACTCCATGGCGGTCCGGTGACTTCAGATGGGTCGGGTGTTCCTCGGTTTTTGCGGGCTTCGGCAGGTCTCCTTTTTTGCCGGGTTGGTTTCGACCAGTTGCGTGTGGGGGGCGAAGCTGCCTTCGCCCGCGGAGACGACAGGCCACCAAAAACGATGGCCTGTCCTACGCTCGTATGCGCGGTGGTTGGGCGATAAGCGATTTGTTTGCGGTGGAAGTTTGCGCGAAATGAGTGTGATGACGCACGCACAGAAGGTGTATACTGTCAGGCGACCCAAGAGGTCCATCAGCAGCGGAGTTGGTTCCTGGACTGAATCATAAGCCTCGTCGCAAATAATAGAAAAGGCGGTTTTCCGATGAGCCACCGATCTCTCATTTTGCTCTGTGCAGGCGCGGCCATGGCAATGACTGCAGTACACGTCGTGGCCCAAGCTCCGTCACGGCCAGCGAAAGCCTGGACTGCTCCACGTACGCCTGACGGTCAGCCTGACCTGCAGGGGATCTGGACCAATTCCAGCCTCACACCCTTCGAACGCTCCCCTGAGTTTGCCGGGAAACAATTTTTCACTCAACAAGAAGCGGCTGCATTCGCCACGCGGGTGGTTGAGCAGTCGAATCGGGACCGTCGCGGCGCAACCGCGGAAGAGGACGTGGCCGGTGCGTATAACGAGGCCTTTTTTGACCGTGCGACAAAGGTCGGCTGGAATCTGCGCACGTCCATTGTCGTGGACCCCGCGGACGGAAAGGTGCCTCCCCTAACTCCCGAGGCGCGCGATGCGGCTGAGACGCGGGCGGCCGTTCAGCGGCGCCTGCCGGAAAAGCCAGAAGACTTCACTCTGCCAGTCCGATGCATCGTGTGGGGGACTTCCGGACCTCCGATGGTCCCCGGTCCCTACAACAATAACTATCAGATCTTCCAGACTCGCGATTATGTTGCGATCGACGTTGAGATGATCCACGACGTGCGCATCATCCCGCTGGACGGACGCCCGCACATCTCATCGGCTATCCGCCAATGGATGGGTGATTCGATCGGGCACTGGGAGGGCGACACGCTGGTCGTCGATACAACCAATTTCACCGACAAGACTCACTTTCGAGGATCAGACCGGAACCTGCACGTGATCGAGCGTTTCACGCGCACCGGTGCGGATACTGTCCTGTACCGCTTCACGATAGATGATCCGACGGCATTTACCAAGCCGTGGACTGGCGAGATTGCCATGAGCAAAGCGTCCGGGCCGGTATACGA
>JAOAPQ010000211.1 GCA_025462965.1 Bryobacterales bacterium | reverse complement strand
CCGCCTCCACTTGCTGCTGAGCTTCGTCGTTGCGGCGAAGTGTGTAAAGCAATGTCGCATAGCGCAACCGGGTGGGCACATCCGTTGGCTCCAGGCGAACAGCGCGTTCGAATTCCCAGGCGGCTTCAGGAAAATTTCTGTTGAAGATGAGGAGATCTGCCAGATTGGCGTGCGCTTCGCCGGAATTCGGCTGAAGGCGAATCGCGTCGCGAAACTCGGTTTCGGCATCGCGGACCGCCCCGGTGCGAGCCAGGGAAATGCCGAGCCCAATATGCGGCGATTCAAGATCCGGATCGAGGGCGATGGCTTTTCGAAACGCGGTCGCAGCTTCGGCTGGTCGATCGCCATCCAGTTCGACGCGGCCCAGGGCGTTCCACAGCGGCGCGTCCGAGGGCGCCCACGCGGTGGCGCCACGTAAAGTCTCCGCGGCCTGGGAGCGCTGGCCCAGCTCGTTGAGCGTTGCGCCCAATGCCAGCAGCGCGGGAAGGTACCGGGCGTCCTGCCGTAGCGCTTCCTTGTAGAGGGGCACTGCCTCTTTGCTTTGCCCTTGTTTGCGATACGCCTCGGCTAACTCGAAGTAGGGGTCGGGGTGGGAGGGCCGCTCCGTCTGCAGCAGCCGCGCAACGAGTGGAATGCCGACTTTCAGGTTTACGCTTTCCCGTATCTGAGCGACCGCGAGAGCGAGCCGGTTTTCCGGGGCCGGCGCGACTTTACCGGGGTAGTAGAGTCTTACGGGCTTGGGTAGCGGTGTGCCAACTGCGTCGTGAACTTCGGCGAGCTCCGCGAGAAGATTGCCGTCCAGCGGAGTGCGGCGGATATAGTGATCCGTCATCGCGACGTGGACCACATCCTGTGTGCGCCTTTTCGGCATGTGGCAATCTACGCAGCCCGTTGCGGAGGTGTGCCGTCCCGCTTTCACCAGCGCTTGAAACGGTTGGGCATGACAAGTAAGACACGCGCTGTTGTAGACCTGCGAAGCCTCCGCGCCGTGGCGTACGAGGTGCGGGTTGTGACAGGTTGTGCACTGTAACGCTCCACGGCTTTTCACGAAGCAAGCCGACGACTGGCGCAGCCGGTAGGCGGAACCCGCGATCTGAAATCGATCCGTACCCGGACTCTCCTGTGCATCGAAGAAAACCATGAAGGCCGAGAGCGGTTCGCCCGGTTGATAGGACAAGTAATCTCGCCCGTACTTTTTGAAGTTGAGCGTGGGACGGAAGCTATTGGGTTGAAGATGGCATTGTAAGCAGACTTCCATCTGCCGGTCGAGGCTGAGACTCGCGGGATTGAGGATGGTTCGGCGGATGCTCTCCGGTTTGGCGCCGGGAATCTGCGCCGCCGCAATGTGCTGCTGTGCTGATCCGTGACAGCGCTGGCAATCGATTCCCTCCGGCATGCTTCCGGTGAACACCGGGACATCGCCGAAACGGTCGGGGGCCGCCGACGTCCGCGGATACGCGTTGTGGCAGAACATGCAGTCCAATCCGATTGGGCGATGCGCCCCAGGATGGTTCGGCATGTCATAACCCGGGCTCATTGCCCAGTAGCCGCCCTTCTCGGAATACCAGCCAAGCGGCAGCTGCACGAGGGCGCCTTGCGCGGTGCGATGCAGATAAGTACGGGCATGGTTTCCGGAACCCAGAACGAAATCGATTGACTTCTCATCGACCGAGGTTTCCTTACCGTCGTACCCAATCTGATAACTGCGCTGAAAGAACTTTCCGTCGCGCTGCAGCATGACATAGTGAGTGTCGGAAGCAGCGTGATAAAAGCTGTTGTGGTTGGTGTAATCCTCGATGATGCTGCCCGTCTGCGGCCGGTAAAACGAACGCCCCATACCGCTCTGGCGATATGTCTGGAAGATCGCGGGATGGCAACCCGCGCAGACTCTCATATTGCTCGCCTGGCTCGGAGCAGGTGGTTGAGGACGACTCACCAGGGCGAAGACAGCGCCGAATAGAACGAGGACAAGGGAGCGGCGAAACATGCTGCGAGGGGGATATGCGCGTTGTTCCCGCGATTATATCGCATGGTAAATTGCACCTTGCTCTCTCAGTCGAAACTCCGAATCGGTTCGGTCGACGCCCTGCGCGGACTGGTGATGATCATCATGGCGCTGGATCATGTCCGCGATTTTTTCCATGCGGGCGCGATGTCCTTCCAACCGGACGACCTCACCCGCACCACTCCAGCCCTTTTCTTCACGCGCTGGATTACGCATTTCTGCGCCCCGGTTTTTATGTTCACTGCCGGTCTGGCGGCGTTTTTCTGGTTAAGCCGGGGGCGCACCACCGGCCAGTTGTCGGCGTTTCTCTGGAAGCGCGGCCTCTGGCTCGCGTTCCTGGAGCTGACGGCAGTCCATTTCGCCATGTTCTTCAACTTCACTTCCGGCCTGCTCCTCATCACAGTGCTCTGGGGGCTCGGCTGGTCGATGGTGGTGCTCGCAATGCTCGTGTATCTCCCGGTTTCTGTGCTGGCCGTCGTCAGCATTGCGGTGATTGCTTTGCACAATCTGGCGGACCCACTGGCAGCGTCACGGTTCGGTTCCTTCGCGTGGGTCTGGAACTTTGTGCATCAGGTCGGAGTCTTTCGTGCAGGTCCGGTTTCCGTCGTGATCTCCTATCCGCTGGTGCCATGGGTAGCCGTCATGACGGCTGGATTCTGCTTCGGACAGATATTCGTTCTGGATCCGCCGCTACGTCGGAAGTGGATGATTCGCATCGGGCTCGGCTTAACCATCGCGTTCTTCGTCATCCGCGGTGTGAACGTATATGGCGATCCGGTCAGGTGGTCCAACCAGCTCCCCGGCATGACCGTGCTTTCATTCCTGAGATGCACAAAATATCCGCCTTCGCTCGACTTTCTCCTCATGACCCTCGGCCCCGCGATCCTGCTATTGGCCTGGTTCGATAGGGTCCGGTTCACGGCTGCCAACCCGTTGATTGTCTTCGGGCGAGTTCCTCTCTTTTACTTCATCGTGCACTTGTATGTCATCCATCTGCTGGCGATCCCGCTGGCGTGGCTCCGATACGGCAACGCGGCGTTCCTGCTCAATCCGTTGCCTTCGATGGGCGGGTCGCGGGAGTTATACCCGACCAATTACGGTTACGAACTGTGGGTCGTGTATGTCCTATGGATCGCCATCGTAGGTCTGCTCTACCCGTTATGTCTCTGGTATGCGCGATTCAAGGAGCGCGCGGGATATTGGTGGCTCAGCTATCTTTGATTTTTCGGATCGTGGCTGCGCTCCAGTGAACTCCGGTCCCACTTCGCCAGATTGGCTGCCGCCTCATACGTTGTCTGCAGAAATTCAAGTAGTATCCGATCCGGGGATTCCGATTGCCGCACCGCATCGTAAGGCAGAAGGAACTCCCGCAGATCGGAACTATAGAACGCCGCCGCCGGCTTGACTGACGCCTCCGGGAACCCAGGCGGCTCGGGATAGGCATACGAATAGAACGCCGGATACGGGATCGCAGCGCCGCCGGGCCAAAAGCCGCAGCTGCTCACCTCATGCGAGTACGCCTCCCGGGCTACCCAGTCCGGCAGGTTGGGAACTCCGCCGGGATGTGTGGGAGCTGTTCGCCCCGAAAACCGGGTAACCGCGAGATCGAGCGCACCCCAGAAAAAGTGCACGGGACTGACCTTCCCGATGAACCGCGTGCGAAACTCCTTGAAGACGCGATCGGCCTGCACCAGAATCCGCCAGAACCGGTTGGCATACTTTGGATCGTAGGCCCGGTGAAGTTCGTCCTGGTCGAACGGGATCGGGTCGGATACTTCGTTGGGCTTCTTGTGGATCACCACCGGAAGGTCCAGCTTCGCCAACTCTTCCATCAGGCGCCGGTAGAACACCGCCACCGACTGAGGCTCGAGCGGAACACCACCCATCCGCCCATCGCTCGTCTGGATTTCCAATTCGTGATTGACGAAATCGAACTCGATTTGGAACGTCCGTTCTCCATAGGGAATCGGCGAGGTCGTGAGCCCCCTGGGGGTCACATAGAAAGTGACGTGCCACGAGTGATTCAGCCACGGGCTTTGCACTAGGCGAACCTTACCGGCGATCTGCGCCCACATGTGCAAGGTCGCGTACGTGTCGCTCCACGCCTCAAGAGGAAGGGTCGGCCACACCTCTTCCTGCGAACGCGCCGGTTGCATCATCATGGACTCAGTGTAAGCCTCCCGGGAACCATCCGATTTTCAATGTGTCGCCCGTGTTACAATTTGCGCAACGGGGTTCCTGCTAAATTTGTTTCGCGCCCAGTCTGCGCATCGTTCGTTTCTTTCGGCAGTCCGGATGAAAAAGGGGGGATGACGTGACTACTCGAGCGCTTCTTACTATCAGCCTTTTGGCACTTGCTATTCCGGCGGTTGGCCAGACTTTCCGCGGTGGGATCAACGGCACGGTCAACGATCCATCGGGCGCCGCCGTATCCGGCGCGACGGTGCAAGCCGTGAATCCGGCCATGGGGTTGCGGCGTGACACAGTCACCTCAGCCGCCGGCGACTTTACGTTTCCCGATTTACCGCTTGGCGATTACCAGGTGACGATAACGCAATCGGGCTTCGATAAGGTACTCGTCGAGAAGGTGGCCGTGGAAGTCGGCAAGGTGACCGGACTGCGGCTGGCCCTCAAGGTTGCTTCACAATCGCAAGCGGTCGACGTGGAGACCAGCGGGGTGGTCATCGACACCGAGACGTCCACTACGAACGCCGTGATTCCCAACAAGGCGGTGCAGGATATGCCGCTCAACGGACGGGACTTTACCCAGCTCGTCAAACTTGCGCCGGGCGTAAATGGCGCAGGCTCCATCAATGGCGCGCGTACCATGCAGAACAACTGGCAAATCGATGGCGCGGATAATAACGACGCGTGGCACAATGCCGTCGCCGTAAACCAGGGCGGTGTATCGGGCGTAGCGGGAACGCTGCTGCCGATCGACGCGATCGACCAGTTTTCGGTGCAAACCAACGCGAACGCGGAGGCCGGCCGAAATGGCGGTGGATCCATCAACATGGTCATCAAGTCCGGCGGCAACGCGATTCATGGATCGCT
>JAOAPQ010000192.1 GCA_025462965.1 Bryobacterales bacterium | reverse complement strand
ACCACTAACTCTTGCGCCTTCGTTAGAGCTAAACGCGTGCCGTCGTAGTTGAGAGATGGTCGCACCGGGCTGCCTTGTGTTAGTGTGGTGAAGTCGATTGTGGTGAAGGGAATTCTGTTTTCTCCTGTCAAATCCCAGAGATAGGCGGTAGGCGCTTCATGTAAGGCAGAACGTGATATCGAAAACATGTATCTTCCGTTTCCACTGAAGACATGATCGGCGCTTTCGTGCTCCCCAAGCTGCTTCAGCCACCAATCGCCACCTGCCATCTTCCAAAGCACAACATCACCATTCAGGGTAGTAGCGGCAAGTAAGCTGAGTTCTCCGTCAATATCTGGGACCAGCTTCAAGTCCGTCACGGTACCGTTAACCCGACCTATTGGGCGAATGGCTTTGTGTTCGGTCAGTCGCCACAACAACAGAGCGCCGTCCATTTGACCGCTCACCGCCCACTCACCGTCTTCATCAAGGAAGATCATTGCGGTGATCTCTTGGGACTCTTCCAAATCGATAAATGACCAATCTGTTCCTTCGCCGCGCCACACCTGAAGAGGACTGTCCGACACTTTCATGAGAAAGCACTTATTATTAGAAGCAAATACACATATATGGCGGTAAGGTTTATAAATCATTTGTACGACTTCAATTAGATGCTGCCTGATCTCCCATTGGTCGTGCTCGGAAAAATCCTCCAGTCTCGGCTTAATGCGAATTGGTGGTCCTCCACCGGCAAGATCCCAAAGCGCGAAGCTTCTATCCCCAATGCCAAACGCGATGCCGAAGAGGCCGTCTTCACTCAAGACAAGGCTAGATGCCCAAACATCTTCCATCGGACGTGGCATTGTCCAAATGGCAGTACTACCTTCTAGCGATAACACCACGAGAGTGCCATCTCGCTGCAGAAGCGCAGCGCGCTTCTCGTCTTGGCTCAGGGCAATAGCCAGCAAATCTTTTGACGAATCAGAGTCGGAAACAGCGTCAAGATCCCACAGCGTCACACTAGAAACGGAAACGCCGCCGGAAAGTGCGAGCTTCCCATTAGCACTTATGGCAAAATGCAGAATTCTGTCGTCACCAACATGACCCGTTACACTACTTCGATATTCCCGACGCATCTGAACCCTGCCAAGCTCCACAACAACCAGTCGTCCCCATTTCGTGGTGACGGCGGCCCGCTGACCGTCGCCAGCTAGCTGAAGGCAAGTAATATCGTACAGTTCTTCCCAAGCTATCCGCGCATCGTCCATCGTATCTGGATCCCAAATTGCGACTGCGTACACCGAATGCAACGGGACTTGTCTATCAGATCCATGTACGAAGGCTAGGCGCTCGCCATCGTGACTTGAGGCAACAAACATCATTTCTCTTGTGCAACTCAAGCGTTTCAGCTCGCAACTCTTCTCAACGTCCCAGACACACAGTTCTGACTGATCGAAATAAAACAGTCGACGCCCATCACCAGAAAGGGTCATTACATTTTTGCTGATTAATACTCCATCGACATACCGCACAAGGAGTTCATCGAGATGACAAATCGCGATGGTATTTTCAGAAACCTTACAAACAGCTGTCCTTCCGTCGCCGGTAGTTGCGAACGCGGTGACTTGTCCGAGCGATTGAGTTAGGACCTTCGGATGATCGTTGGAACTCAAGTCCCATATGTGAAGTTGTCCGTCTGGATCTGCGAGGATCCATGCTAGGGTTCCGTCGGAATTAAGTCGCACTTCGTATCGCGAATGGTCGCCAAGCATGGCCTCCGCTGCAAGACGGAGTAATCCAGCACTCCGAACAGGCCAACAGCGGCGAGCAGGAGGGCGACGGCCGAAAAGAACAGTGCGAGCAGGGCCAGGAGCCGCTCTCGCAAGGTGTGCATCTGGACCAGTTCCTCCTGCGTGCGAATATTGCGGACGCGAAAACCCGCGCGTGCTCTGGTCATTTCGCGACGTAGAACGACGGCCATGCCGACCGGATTCACTGTGCTGGTACGGACCAGAAGCGTCGCGCTCGCCCTCGCATCCGGCGCGCCCTTCTCATCCACGGCCGCGAATGGCAAGTAAGCGGCGGGTCCCATCGGGTCCCTCATATTCCAGTAACGAACATTGCCGACAACCGAAGGTCGGGGAGGGTTGGCAATGGCTTCGCCGGAAGCCCCTTGGAGGTATCACGCCCATCTCGCGGATGTTGGCGTGGTTGTCCCCAAGTCCGGTTGGCGAAAACGTGGCCGTGATCTCCTCGAACGCCGTTTGTGGCCACCCGAGCGGCAGAAGTCCGAGCTGACTTCTCGCTCAGGTGGATTGCTTCCCGATGAACCCGACAATTCGGACGGAACCTCGACACCCCCAAAAAGATCGAAAATCAGTGCGAGCCTCACTTCTTCAAGCCCGCCTGCCAGTTGAGCAGCACGGCGAAAGGCGCGAGAACTTGTTCGCCGACTGGAATGCAAACAGGAACGTCTGGCCACCCGGCTTCACGTCCCAATTGGAGGGCGCGGGGGCTAAGAAGAGCGGCTTGGGTTGGCCGGAGGCGAACGTGGGAGCCAGCGTGATGGGCACCGCCATCAAATGCCCGTTGGGAGCCGTGTAGAAGAGTTCCCGGCCATCGGCGCGCCACCGAGGCATGTCCCGCGCCGCCGATCGAGATCGGGACTCTGGGACCCACTGCGGCGGGTGCAGAACCGATGCCGGGCGTGAATGAGCGAACGTAAAGTTCGGTCGCGCTTGACTCATCGGACAGGTACGCGATCCAGCGACCGTCGGGAGAGAATTGGCCGGCCGACTCATTCGAAGGGCTCTCCAGAAAAGGGAATGGCTTCGCTACACCGCTCGGAGGTAGTACAAGGGAGGGACTCGTGGATTTTAGTGGACTGCTGTCTAAGTCGAAGCGGACGCAGCGCTAATGAAAGTCCTCCACCAGCATAAGATTACTTCCTACCCGCATTTGCGAATAGATGAGGTACTTCCCACCCGGCGACATGCTGAGGCCGAGAAACATCGGCTTCGCCACCGAAACGATTTGAGAGTCTTCGCCCGTGGCAAGAATAAAGCGCCGGATGCCGGTTGAGCCATCGGACTCTTGGCGCAGGTAATAAACCCGATCGGCGGCAACGACAAATCCTCGATTCGCCACGCCACTTAACACTTCAGTCTCGCCGCTTCCGTCCTCCGTGCTCCTCCAGAGCTTCGCATCCTGGTCGGTTTTCGTGTAATACAGAGCCTTTCCATCGGGGGACTCGAAGGCGACAAACCCGCCATTCCGCGTCACCTGAACGGCCTTTCCGCCGTCGCTCGGGATCTTCCAGATTGCATTTCTTCCCGCATCGCTCGATGAAAAGTAGATCCGTTTCCCGTCGTGTGACCAGCTTGGGCTAAAGCCGTGGGTTGCGTCGGCCGTCAAGCGCCGCGGCGAGCCTCCTTTCGCGTCCAAGACATAAACGTCAAGTTGCCCTGCTGCCCCGGAATCGAAAACGAGCTGTTTTCCATCAGGAGACCAACGCGGTGACCCGGTGGTAAAGGTTGCATTGAACGGGGTGACCTGGACACAGTGGGTGCCGTCGCTCGCGCAAGTCCAGATCTCCCTGTTCCCGGACCGGTTGGACGCAAATGCGATGCGGCTCCCATCCGGCGAGTATTGCCCATTAAAGTCGAGCGCTGACGACGCAATCAGCCGCTCCGGAGGAGGAATCGCTCCCGGACGCGTAGGGATCTCCTGCCGCCAGATATTGCCCTCAAACCTGATTTGAGAGTAAGCCAGGCTGCCTGTCCGCGCCATTGCGGGAACCGCGGCGTTCCTGCCCAACGCGAGCAAAGGACGAGGCACGTCGCCAGTCTTCAAACCGATGGTCCACATAGACCCGGAAGTGATCCCTGGGTTGAGCTTTGAATAGATGATTTGCTTACCATCGGAGGTCCACACCGGGTTTTCTGAATGGCCGGCGGATGCCAGCGGCCGCGGAGCGCCGGCGGGCCGCAGGTCGCTCGAGAGCGGCATGAGATGGACAACTTCGCTAGTTCCCGGTTGTCCGCGAGAGAACGCAACCATGCGGCCATCGGGCGACACTGCGGGTTCTCGATCCCCGAATGTCGAGTCGCTCGATGGCTTGGTCAACCATGTCTTTTCGCCGTTTTCGCCGTCGGCGACCGATACCAGGAACAAGCCTTCGGTGCCGCCGGCTTGCTCGGGAGCGCTCACGATCAGATGCCGGCTATCGCGTGTCCAATCCAGGCGACGGTGAAATTGACGCAGTACATAGTATCCGAGAGACGGGTTGCGGGCGACCTCTTCCTCAACGCCCCCCAGCGGCGGTACAACGAAAACTCCCATCGTCGATTTATCCAGTTGCCTGAGGAATGCGATCAGCCGGCCGTCGGGCGACCATACCGGACCGTACTCGGCAGCTTCGCCAGATGTCAACCGAATGGGATCGCCCGGTCCCACTACCTTCATGTAGATATGGCGTTTCCCGTCGTCCTGCTCCCACTCATATACGATCTGGCTGCCATCGGGAGAAAAGCTCGGGTTCCGTTCGACTCCGGTGCCGGTCGTGAGCGGTACCACTTTCAACGCCGATTCGGAACGGCTGGTATGCGCTCGGGTCCACAACCACCAGCCGGCGGAAGGCGCAATGACGGAAATCAGGATTGCCACCGCCCATGTTCTCCCGCGCCGTGACGGCATCGGAACCGGCAACGGTTCTGGGCGCCGCGCCTCCTCACCCGCTCTTTCGACCGGGCCAATAAAGCGATACCCGCGGCGCGCGACCGTTTCAACGTACCTGGGAACGTCGGCTGGGTCCGAGAGCGCTTGCCGAAGCCGAGTGACTGCTGCGTTCAACCCCCGGTCGAAATCGACAACCGTGCCGTCCGCCCACAATCGCCGGATCAGATCTTCCCGCTTTACCACTTCTCCCGGACGTTCGAGAAGCGCCGCCAGCACCTGAAACGGTTGCTCCTGAAGCCGCAGCTTTGCACCGTGCTTGCGAAGTTCGGCGCTTGCGAGATCGACCTCGAAAACTCCGAACCGCACAGCGTCTTTTGAGAATCCGGGAAGCCCCACGCCAGCGCTCCGTCCGCCGAGTTTACCACGTTGATCCGGCGGCTAGGGTTCGCGGCTACTTCCTAGCGCGTAACTCCGCGTAATGTGTGTCGCGATCCCTCCTGTTTTCTCTGCCTTAGCTCGTGTCCTTCTTTTTCTCCAGCGGTTATCGGGCCGCCATAGAGGCACGCGCCGGGAGCTATGACACTCGATCTCACCCGCAACCGGCGGGACGAGAGACCAAATGAAACGAGTGTGGGTAATTGCCTTACTGGCAGGTTCCAGCCGTGCAGCGGACGTTACAGTGTTCATGACGACAAGCGGCCTCGTTCCTAACCAAGCAAGCTACGGAGCGAAAATTCAGGTGACCCGGATGATGGCCCGGGTCGGCGTGACTGTGGACTGGCGAAATGGCGAACCGCCAGCCAAGGGCCCGTCGGCGAGGTCAGTGGCGATCCGGGCGGGTTTCATTGCCGGGATACCGGAACACCTCCATAAAGGAGCCCTGGCATACGCGCAGCCATTTGACTCAATTCCTGTAATTACGGTGATGTACGACCGCTTACAAGACGCGGCCCGAACGAGGCCGCGCTTGGAGAGAACGCTTCTCGCCCATGTACTAGTGTAGTGTCCACGAATTAGCTGGACAAACGTTTTCGGCTCTTTGGCGAGTTGCAGCCGGGCTGAATCTGCTCAAGAGTCTGA
>JAOAPQ010000189.1 GCA_025462965.1 Bryobacterales bacterium | reverse complement strand
TCAGACTCTTGTTCAGGAGAGTCAAAACCTTGGTGGAAGATCGCGTTTCGAACGATTTCCGGAAAACGCCCGGTCTCAACATCTATATCAACCGTTTCCCCGAGTGGAGTCGGCGGATGTCGCCGGCCACTGTGCTCTACCGAAAGAAGGCCGGTCGCGCCTGCCCCAAGTGCGGATCTCCCGATACCCGTGAGTCCCCCAGCGGCCGCCGGTCCGACTTTTTGATGTTCCTGTTCAATTACTCCAACGCCCGGTGCCGGAGTTGCCAGTCGCGCTTCCGTGTCTGGAAGAACCGATCCGGCGGGCCCAAAACGACTCGCGAAAATTCACCCGTCTGTAATCCGTTGCACCGCATATAGAAATAGTTCTTGACGCTACGCAACATCTTGGGGCACTATTGCAAATGCGGCACCCAAACGTGCCCGCAGGAGAAGCCGAGATGGGCCTGATTAGCGTCGATTTAAGTGCGAAAATAAAAGAGTTGCAGACCTCAAGAACCAAGACGCCCAAGCGTGCCGGGGTGTCGTTCCCCCGCTACTTCACTTCACGCCTCGAAGCCGGGAAAAATCCCTACGACGACATCGTTTGGGAAACCCGTACGGCATCGATCGGCGATAACAAAGGCTCCACCATTTTCGAACAGCGGGACATCGAGGTGCCCGCCGATTGGTCGCAGACCGCGGCCAATATCGTGGCCAGCAAGTATTTCCACGGAAAACTAGGCACTCCCCAGCGCGAGCGCAGCGTGGGTGAACTGGTCCATCGCGTTGCGGACTCCATCGCCGATTGGGGTATCCGGGACGGATATTTCGCCAGCCCCGAAGATGGCGAGGTCTTCCGGGCCGAACTGGCTCATCTGATGCTTACCCAGAAAGCCTGCTTCAACTCTCCGGTCTGGTTCAACGTCGGTGTCAAAGAGTCGCGCGGCTACGGCTGGTTTTACGAAGCGTCCGAACAGCGCGTCAAGAAATTGACCACCGAGGCGCGGCCGCAATGCTCGGCATGCTTCATCGTTTCCGTCAAGGATTCGCTCGAATCGATCCTGGATCTGGCCAAGACCGAGGGCATGCTGTTCAAATGGGGCTCGGGCACGGGTTCGAACCTGTCGAATCTGCGCGAGGAGGATGGCATCCTTTCAGGCGGCGGGCGCGCGTCCGGACCGCTCTCCTTTATGAAAGGGTTCGACGCCTTCGCGGGAGTCATCAAGTCCGGCGGCAAGACGCGCCGCGCGGCCAAGATGGTAATTCTCAACGCCGAACATCCCGATGTCGAGCGCTTTATCTGGTGCAAGGCGAAGGAAGAAAAGAAGGCTCACACGCTGGTGGAGGCCGGGTACGACGCCTCGCTCGATGGCGAAGCCTACACGTCGATCTTCTACCAGAACGCCAACAACTCGGTCCGCGCCACGGACGAATTCATGGAGGCGGTGGTCGAGAACAAGGAATGGTGGACCCGCTCGGTCCTGACCGGCGAAAAGGTCAAGCGGTACATGGCCCGCGATTTGATGCGCGCGATTTCGGACGCCACCCACCAGTGCGGCGATCCCGGCATGCAGTTCGATACCACCATCAACCGCTGGCATCCTTGCAAGAACACCTCGCGCATCAACGCCTCGAACCCGTGCTCGGAGTACATGTTCCTGGATGATTCCGCCTGCAACCTCAGTTCTCTCAACCTGATGAAGTTCGTCGGCCCGGGCGGCCAGTTCGACGTGGAAGCGTTCCGCCATGCGGTGGATACCATGATCGTGGCGCAGGAGATCCTGATAGATAACGCCAGCTACCCGACCGAACAGATAGCCCAGAATTCGCACGATTACCGGCCGCTCGGGCTCGGATTCGCGAACCTGGGAGCCCTGCTCATGAGCTTCGGAATCCCCTACGACAGCGACCAGGGCCGCGACTACGCCGGAGCGATCTCGGCGGTAATGTGCGGCCAGGCTTATCTCACCAGTGCGCGTGTCGCCGAGGCGACCGGCCCATTCCCCGGGTACGAAAAGAACGAGGAGGTGTTCCTCGATGTAATCGCGATGCACCGGGATAAGGTGAGCGGCATTAACTCGCGGCATATCCCCTCCGACCTGTTCGCGGCCGCCCGGACCTGCTGGGTGGACGCTTACGAAACTGGTAAGCTCCACGGCTACCGCAACGGGCAGATGACCGTGATCGCTCCCACCGGCACCATCGGCTTCATGATGGATTGCGACACCACCGGCATCGAGCCCGATCTCGCGCTCGTGAAATACAAAAAGCTGGTCGGCGGCGGCGTCATCAAGATTGTCAACAATACGGTGCCGCAGGCGCTGATCCGGCTTGGCTACACCCCCGAGCAGGTGGAGACCATCGTGGCGCACATCGATTCCACCGGCACCATCGAAGGCGCTCCCGGACTCAAGCCCGAGCATCTCGCGGTCTTCGATTGCAGCTTCCGCCCCCAGAACGGCACCCGCTCCATCCATTACATGGGCCACCTGAAGATGATGGCCGCGGTGCAGCCGTTCGTTTCCGGCGCGATTTCGAAGACGATCAACATGCCCGAAGAGTCCACGGTGGAAGATATCATGGATGCTTATATCGAAAGTTGGCGCATGGGCTTGAAGTCTGTCGCGATCTACCGCGACAATTCAAAGAGCGCTCAGCCCATGTCCACCGGCAAAGGCGATAAGAAGTCCGCAGCGGTCGCCGCCGCCGCGCCCGCGCCGCCTATAGAGAAGATCGTCTACCGTCCCGTTCGCCGCAAGCTTTCCGACGAGCGGCAGGCCATCACGCACAAATTCTCGATCGGAGGCCATGAAGGGTACGTCACAGTCGGCCTCTACGACGACGGCACTCCGGGCGAAGTCTTCATCACCATGGCCAAGGAGGGTTCCACGATCTCCGGCCTCATGGACAGCTTCGCTACCGCTATCAGCTACAACCTGCAGTACGGGGTCCCGTTGAAGTTCCTGGTGGACAAGTTCGGCCATGTGCGTTTTGAGCCTTCCGGCTGGACAGGCAATCCGCAAATCCCGTACGCGAAATCCATTCCGGATTACATCTTCCGTTGGCTCGGCTCGAAGTTCCTGGGCGCCGAGTATGCCGCCAACGAAGCGGGCGCGGCGTTAACCCTGCGCCCCACCGAATCGGACCCGCAAGCCACCCTTCCCTTCCCCGCGATCGCGAGCGACGCGCCCAGCTGCTCCGAATGCGGGGGCATCATGACGCGCAACGGAAGTTGCTACAAGTGCGAAAACTGCGGCGGCACCAGCGGGTGTAGTTAGGGGAATTAAGCGGCTTTGGGGCAGGCCATTGTTGTTCGTGGCCTGCCTTGCGCTCCCCGGTTCGTTTTTAATAGACACGATTGCCCGGGCATTTTGGGATAAGATGCCCTTGGTGATACAAGGCTTCCGCATCAGATGTTCATTCCTCTAACCCCGCTGCGATGTCTCGCTCGTGCTGCAGATCTTTACGGCCATAAGGAAGGTGTCGTGTGCGGCGAGCGGCGGTTCACCTATGCCGGGTTCGCCGCCCGCTGCGAGCAGCTGGGCTCGGTGCTGGTCGCGGAAGGTCTTGAGCCCGGAGACCGCGTCGGATATCTAAGCTTCAATACGCATAAACTGCTCGAGGGATATTTCGGCGTTCCGCACACGGGCGCCATCGTCATGCCGCTGAATGTCCGGCTTACGCCCCCGGAACTGACGGCAATTCTCAACCACTCCGGCGCGCGCTTTCTTTTCTACGAGTCCGATTTCGCGCCGCTTATTCCGTATTTCCAGCGGCAATGTCCCGCGATTACGAAATATTATCCGCTCGACGACAGTTACGAAGATCTGCTGGCGCGCGGCGTATCCGGCAGGCCCGACATCTTCAGCATCGACGAGAACTCGACGGCCGAGCTATTCTATACGAGCGGCAGCACCGGGACGCCGAAAGGCGTCGCTCTCTCGCACCGTACCTTATATCTGCACGCGCTGTCCGTGGCGGTGACCTTCCATCAGAACGATACCGCGATCGAACTCCACACCATTCCGCTATTCCACGCCAACGGCTGGGGAAGACCGCAAGCGACTACCCTGATGGGCGCTAGGCACGTGATGGTACGCCGTTTCGACCCGGCAACGGTGTTCCGCCTGATTGAAACCGAGCGCGCTACCTCCATGTCGCTGGTCCCGACGATGGCGAACGCTCTTCTGAATGCCCCGGATATCGCGGCGCACGACTACTCGTCTCTGAAACAAGTCCATCTTGGCGGCGCGGCTTCTTCCCCGGAGTTGATCGGCCGTCTGGAAAAGGCTTTCGGATGCCCCTGCATGGCCGGATACGGGCTCACGGAAACGGCGCCGGTCGTCACCTCCGCCCGGCACAAAGGTACGGTGGTTTATCGGGATGAAGCCGACCGTCTGCAACACCTCTCCGCGGCCGGATGGCCCGTACCTGGCGTCGCGATCCGTGTGGTGGATGCCGAGATGCGGGATGTGCCGCGTGACATGTCCTCCATCGGCGAAGTCGTTATCAGCGGCGATCACGTGATGGACGGGTACTTCCGCGAGCCCGCGGCGACTGCGGCTTCAATGACCGGAAGCTGGTTCCATAGCGGCGATATGGCGGTTTGGGACGAAGAGAATTATGTCCGGGTTGTAGATCGCAAGAAAGACATCATCATCAGCGGCGGCGAGAACATTTCCTCTCTCGAAGTGGAACACGCGATCGCGGCGCATCCTGACGTGCTGGAATGCGCAGTCGTGGCGGCTCCGGACGGTAAATGGGGCGAAGTCCCGGTCGCTCTCGTAGTGCTGAAAGCGGACGCCCAAACGACGAAAGAGATCCTGAGCGAGTTCCTGGATCAAAGGCTCGCGAAGTTCAAGCAGCCGCGTCGCTTCGAGTTCGTGGAGGGGCCGCTCCCGAAGACGGGCACCGGAAAGATACTCAAACGCGAACTACGGGAGCGGTTCTGGGCCGGAAAGCAGGAGCGAGTACAGGGTTAGGATGGCTAAACGATCCCCAGGGCGGGCGGTAAAGAGATCGCAGAGGGGGCCGAAGACTGCGTCCCAAGCATGGAAACCCTGCCCTATAGTTGGTGTCGGTGCGTCGGCTGGAGGTCTGGAAGCCTTCTCGAACCTGCTCAGCGCATTGCCTCCGGACACCGGTATGGCCTTTGTACTGGTGCAGCATCTGGACCCTCTGCATGAGAGCGCCCTCGCCGAGATTCTGGGGACGCGCACCAAAATGCCGGTGGTTCAGGTAAAGGGCAGCCAGACATTCGTTCAGCCGAATTCAATCTACGTCATACCGCCGAACGCAATCATGCGAATCTCCGGCGGCAGACTGGATCTGCAGGCGCGCGGCGCACGCAACTCTCGCAACATGCCGATCGATGCGTTCCTGAACTCTCTCGCCGCCGACCAGAAGAGCAATGCATACGGAGTGATTCTTTCCGGAACCGCTTCCGATGGGACCCTCGGCCTGAAGGCCATCAAGGACGAGGGTGGGATCACCTTCGCGCAGGATGAGCGGTCGGCAGCCTTCCCCAGCATGCCGCGCAATGCGATCGCAATGGGCGCGGTGGATTTCATTCTGCCACCCGATGAAATCGCGAAGGAACTGGTTTCCATTACCCGCCACTCTTCGCCGAGGCAGGTACGGACTCCGCGCGAACACACGGACAGCGTGGAGGAGGCTCCGGAGTTCCAAAATCTAATCAAATCGCTGCGCGCTTATTCGGGCGTGGATTTCACGCATTACAAGCACAGCACTACCAAGCGCCGCATCGAGCGGCGAATGACCATGCATCGGGTGGAGACGCTGGCCGAGTACTGCAAACTTCTTGACGAGCGTCCTGCGGAACTGGCCGCGCTTTTCGACGATCTCCTGATCAACGTTACCGAGTTCTTCCGTGATCCGGAGGCCTTTGAATTCATCCGGGACCATGCAATCCCGGCGCTGTTGAAGGGCAGGCCGCCGGAGCACCCGGTACGCGTGTGGGTGCCCGCCTGCTCAACGGGAGAGGAAGTTTACTCGCTCGCCATTTGCCTGCGGGAAGCAATGGACGCGATGCAGACCTCGTGTGTCATCCAGATCTTCGGCACGGACATAAGCGAGGCGGTGATAGACAAGGCGAGGGCCGGCATCTACGCGGAGACGGTCACCTCAAACGTATCCCCCGAGCGGCTGCGAAACTTTTTCGTTAAGCTGGATTCCGGTTACCAGATCCGCCCCAATATCCGCGAGTGTTGTGTGTTCTCCCTGCACAACGTCACCAAAGACCCGCCTCTCTCGCGCATGGATATCGTCAGCTGCCGCAATCTGCTGATCTATCTCGGACCTGTACTGCAAAAGCGGGTCGTTTCGATGTTCCAGTACGCTCTGCGGCCAGGCGGTTACCTGATCCTGGGCGAGTCGGAAACTCCCGGCTCTCTGGTGGAATATTTCACCAGCATGGACAAGCGCCACAAAGTGTTCATCCGCAAGGCGGGCGGGACTCACAAATCCGACCCTCTGGACCGGGCATCCCCCTGGCCTCGGGTCGCCGAGGTCGAAGCTGGTGAACATCGAGGCCTCGCGGCGGAAACGGATATCCTGGCTGTCCAGCGAGAGGCCAACCGTGTATTGCTAACGCGGTACGCCCCGGCGGGATTTCTGGTTGACCACGACCTGAAAATCATCGAGTTTCGTGGCATAATTGGCCCCTACCTCGGTCCGGCGCCAGGCGGAGTCAGTTTCCACCTTTTGAAAATGCTGCGGGAGGATCTCACCGCGCCCGTGCGCGCCGCTTTAGACGAGGCCAGAAGCAAGGACGTCTTGACGCGGAGGGAGAGTTTGCGGTTCCGGAGCAACGGCGAAGTCCACACAGTGAGCCTCACCGTGATGCCGGTTCTCGCGAACAACCTCGGCCGCCACTATCTTGTTTTGTTCGAAGATCCGTCCCTGCCCTGGAATACCCGCCCGGAGCCGCCCCCCGACCTCAAGCCGGCCGGTGATCCCGGGCTCGCGACGGCTGCTGAACTGGAACAGGATCTGGCGAATACCCGCCAGTATCTTCAATCCATCATTGAAGAGCTGCGCTCGGCGAACGAGGAAATTCAATCGAGCAACGAAGAACTGCAAAGCACGAACGAAGAACTGCAAACCGCCAAGGAGGAATTGCAGTCCACCAACGAAGAGCTCACCACCGTCAATGAGGAAATGCAGAGCCGCAATTCTGAACTGAGCGTCATCAACAACGATCTGGTGAACCTCTTGAGCAGCATCAGCGTGCCAATCGTCATGTTAGGCAGCGATTTGCGCGTGCGCCGCTTCACCCCGCTCGCGGAGAAAGCATTCAACCTGATCCCGGCGGACGTGGGACGGCCGATTCTGGATATCAAGCCGGATTTCGAAATCCCCGATCTGGAACAAGTGATGCTGCACGTGATCCGCACCCTCGAACCCCACGAACGCGAGGTGTCGGACCGCATGGGCCGCTGGCATCTGATGCGGATCCGCCCGTACCGTACAACCGACAACCGGATCGACGGCGTGGTTTTGCAAATGCTGGATATCGACGCGCTGCAGAGAAGCCTGGATGACGCGAAGGCCGCGCGGAACTATGCCGAGGCGATTGTGGATACCGTGCGCGAACCGCTCGTGGTGCTCGATTCGGGCCTGGTGGTCCAACGAGCGAACCGCTCGTTCTATGAAACGTTTCGGGTGTCTCCGCAAGAGACGGAGTCGCGGCACTTTTATGAGTTGGGCAACGGGCAATGGAATTTGCCCAATGTACATGCCATGCTCGATAGCATCCTGGCGCAGGGCGACAAGCTGCAGGATGCCGAGGTCGAACACGATTTCGAACGGATGGGCCGGCGCACCGTTCTGCTCACGGGGCGCAGCATCCGGCAGGAGCGCGCGGCGGGGTTAATCCTCCTGGCCATCGAAGATGTCACGGAGAGGAAACAGGCGGCCGAGGCCCGCTACCGGCGACTGTTCGAGGCGGCGCAGGACGGGATCATCATCATCGCCGCCGAAACCGGCGAAATCACCGATGCGAACCCCTACCTGTTATCGCTGTTCGGCTACTCGCGAAAGGAGCTGGTGGGAACGTCCCTCTCCGACGTCCAGATTTTCCGCAACTCCGAGGAGATGAGGAAAGCCCTCCGTCAAGTCACCGACCATGGCGTACTGAGAATCGACGAGCTGTTGCTTCCGGCCAAGGATGGTCGGCTTCTTAGCGTGGAGCTGGTCGCTAACGTCTACTCGGAAGGCGAGCGGCACGTCATCCAATTCAATGTGCGGAACATCAGCGATCGCAAGAAGCTGGAGCAGCAGCTGCGGCAAACGGCCAAACTGGAGAGCCTCGGCTTGCTCGCCGGTGGGATCGCTCACGATTTCAATAATCTGCTGACCGGAATAATGGGCAATGCCAGCCTGGCGGTGGTCGATGTGCCGGCGGGAAGCACCACGCGCCACTTACTGGAAGAGGTGGTGCGCGCCAGCGAGCGCGCCGCCGAGCTGACCCGGCAAATGCTAGCCTACGCGGGTAAAGGGAAATTCGTCGTGAAGCCGGTGAAATTCTCGAACATGATCCGCGACATCACAACGCTGATCAATACTTCGATACCGCGCAATGTGCGGCTGCAACTAAAGCTCAAAGAGAGTCTTCCGCCGGTGGAAGCCGACCCCGGCCAGATGCAGCAGGTCGTGATGAACCTCATCATCAACGCGGCCGAATCCATTCGGGAGGGCAGCCTGGGAGTGGTAACGGTTTCGACGTCTGTAGTCGATGCGGACGCGCACTACCTCCGCACGCAATTCACTAACGAAGAGCTCAAGCCCGGCCAATACGTTTGCCTTCGGGTGAAGGACAATGGCACGGGTATGGACGATGCGACTCGCGCCAAGATCTTCGATCCCTTCTTCACCACCAAGTTCACCGGACGCGGGTTGGGCCTCGCCGCCGTCCAGGGCATTGTTCGCGGGCATAAGGGTGGTATCAACGTGAAAACCGCCCTCGGCCGGGGAACTACCTTCGAAGTGATTTTTCCAGCGGCACAGCCCAAAGCGGCTCCGGCGCGCGCGGCGCGCACCGGCAGGAGTCTTCGCGGCAGCGGCACGGTGCTGGTGGTCGACGATGAAGCGGTAATTCGGGAAATGGCGCGTACCACGCTCGAGCGCCATGGCTACGCGGTGCTCCTTGCGGAGAACGGCGAGAGCGGGGTGGCGACATTCCGCGAGAACGCGGCAAACATCGCTCTCGTGATCCTCGACATGACCATGCCCGTGATGAACGGACCCGAAGCGCTCCGCCGCATAAAGAAGGTCCGGCCGGATGTCCGCATTCTCGTTTCCAGCGGATTTGACGAGAGCGAGGCCGTACGCCGTTTCAGCAAGAGGGGTCTCGCCGGCTTTATTCAAAAGCCATATACCGCTGTGCAACTGGCGGAGAAGGTAAAAGCGGTGCTGCAGCTTACCGCTAAAAACTGACCCAGGCGTGCCCGGCTGAGCTCTCGAGCACTTTGTCCAGGATCTCCAGTTGCCGCAAGCCGTCCACGAACTGGGGATATTCCACGGCTGCGCTCCTGTCCGCTACAGTCCGGTAGAACCGCCGGAACACCTGCTTAAAGGTATCGTCGTACCCTTCGCTGTGCCCGCCGGGCAGGTCGGCGTAGGACCGCGCCCGTTCCAGCATCAATGACGGATCCTTGATGATAATCCCGTTCGGCTCGTTGCGCCGGCCTAGCCATAGTTCATCTGGCTTCTCCTGGTCCCACGCGGCCGATCCCTTCGATCCGTAGATTTCCATGCAGAGACGGTTCTTGCGCCCCGCCGACACCTGGCTCACGGTGAACGCCCCGCGGGCGCGATCGCCCAGCCGCAAAATCACGGCCGCGAAGTCCTCGGAATCGATCGGCATCTCTTCATAGTCGGACGGTTGCAGCGTTTTGCCCGAGAACGTCTCGACCGATCCCTTCGGCCGCTTCCGCGTCTTATGAAAAGTCTGAAGATCCGCGCACAGGGATGCGATGCGCAGACCCGTGAGGTGTTCCACCATGTCGCACCAGTGGGTTCCGATGTCCGCAAAGGCACGCGACCGGCCGTTGGCCTCGGGATCGATCCGCCAGTTCCAGTCGGTGTCGTACAGCAGCCAGTCCTGCGAGTATGTCCCTTGCACGGCATAGATCTCGCCGAGTTCGCCCGCTTCGCGCAGCGCCCGGATTTCTTGAACCATCGGGTAGTAGCGCAGATTCTGGAACGTGCAGTTGGCCAGCCCCTTCTCTTTCGCTTTGGCGACCAGCTTGCGCGCTTCCTCGACGGAAGTGGCGAGCGGCTTCTCGCACAGGACATTCTTCCCGGCTTCGAGCGCCGCCATGGCCATCGGGAAGTGGAGGGCATTCGGCGTGCAGATGTGCACTGCATCCAGATCGGATTGGCTGAGCAGCGACCGATAGTCGCCGGTCGCTCCTTCAACTCCCACTTCATCCGCGAATTTACGGGCTTTCTCTTCGCTGGAAGCGGCGATGGCGACAATCTCCACATTACCCAGGCGGCGAATGCCCTCGGTGTGAACGCGCCCCATGAATCCGGTGCCGAATACAGCGGTTTTCAGTTTCTTCATCGCGATCTAATGTAGCGCAGAAGCTGTTAGATTGGTACAAAGCTATGGTGGTAAGGATCCGAATCACGCGCGGCACTAGCGTGGCCGGTCTGAAGCCCGCCATCTCGAGCGTGCTGACGCTGGTGGCGGTCGTGTGTTTCATCGTGGGCATCTGGATTCTGTGCGCCGGCCTCGGGTGGGCGGGCAGCTTCGTGCTGCGAAGCGGCGTCCTTTCGCACTGGCAGATCTGGATGGGCATTGGAGTCGCCGCGCAACTGTGCTCCTTCCGGTTGAACCGGCCGGTTGCCTGGCGTGGCCAATCGTAATCTGTGGCAATCGTACTACCAGGCCAATCGTAATGCCCCGCCGACCGTAGCGCGGCACACGCGATCTTAAGCTGCGGCTTGCTATTCTGGATGCAGGTCAACCATGCGATACGACACGCGGTATCGATCTGTCGGTTCCAGTTTCTCGAGCTATCTTCCCGCCGGGGTCAAGTGGCTGCTCATCTCTAATATCGCAATGTTCCTCCTGTACTTTTTCGGGAACATGGCGGGCATTGGCGAGTACTTCAATCTTCTGGCGCTTGTGCCGCGGGCGGTAGTGGAGCATTTCGCCATCTGGCAGCTGTTCACGTACATGTTCCTGCATTCGCCCGACGGGTTCACCCACATTCTCCTGAACATGCTCTCGCTCTGGATGTTCGGAACCATGCTCGAGCGCGACTGGGGCACGAAGAAGTTCCTGCGATATTACTTCGTTTGCGGCATCGGCGCGGGAGTTTGCGTCGTGCTGATGGCATTACTCTTTGGCTCCATGGACGTGCGCGTCATCGGCGCATCCGGCGCAATTCTGGGCCTGCTGCTGGCTTTCGGGCTGCTTTATCCGAACATGGAATTGCTGTTCTTTTTCCTCTTTCCTATCAAGGCCAAGTATTACGTCATGATCGTGGGCGCGATGGTATTTCTTTCCACCATGATGCCGAGCCAGGGCGTCAGCAATGTGGCGCACCTCGGCGGGATGCTGATCGGATATATTTATTTGCGTATGCAGTTCCGGACACCGAGCCTTGCATTCATCGGGGAAGGTTACAAACAGTGGAAGCTGCAGCGCGCTAAGAAGAAGTTTCAGGTGTACATGCGGAAGCACGGGTCCGGCGGTGGACCCTGGGTTCAATAGAGCCCAACCGTAACCCGCCCGGACCGGTGTCCGTCTAAATTGGGAGATTGACATGAGAATCCGGTATTTCCTGCTTTCCTTGCCTATCCTGGCGGGTTTGATCGTGATCGCCCAAGAGGGGCCCATTCAACCGGGCAGTTCGACCGTCTCCAAGCCCCGCAAGAAGGATCCGGCGGCCACCACGGAGCCTGAGAGCGATCTCCCGAAGATCCCCTCCAAGCTGGCGCCTAAGAACAAGTCGCCGGAGGAAGCCGAGGCCAGCTTCAAAGTCGATACCAACATCGTCAACGTGGATGTCGCGGTGCTCGACGACAAAGGGCACTTTATCCCGGGCATTCCGAAGGGCGCTTTTCGCGTCCTGGAGGACAATGTCCCCCAGCAGATTTCCAACTTCGCCATGAGCGAAGCACCCGAAACCGTCTGTCTGCTGGTGGAGTTCAGCAACAAGTTCCAGAGCTTCTATGGCAGCGGCTGGTTCCAGACCCTCCAGGCCGTTTACGGCTTTGTCGAAACGCTGAAGAAGGACGATTACGTTTCCGTGATCGCGTATGACATGCGCCCTGAAATCTTGTCGGACTTCTCAACGGACAGGCGCAAAACTTATGAGGCCTTGCAGCGTTTGCGCATCGCCGGTTTTTCCGAGGCGAACCTCTTCGACGCTTTGGCGGACGCCGAGGAACGCATGAAGGACATTGAAGGCCGCAAGGCGATCGTGCTGGTGTCATCGGGCATCGACACGTTCAGCAAGCTGACCTTCGACAAGACGCGCAAGATCCTGCAGAACGACGCCGTGCCGATCTACGCTATCGGTCTGCTGCAAACAGCGAGAGAGTTGGCTGACGCTCGCGGCGGGATGGGTCCAATTGCGCGCATGGATTTTCTTCAGGCCGATAACCAGATGAAGACATTCGCCAAGGAAACCGGCGGGATGGCATTCTTCCCGCGCTTCTACGGCGAATTTCCTTCTATCTACCAAACCATCTCGCAATCGCTGCGGAACCAGTACTCCATCGCTTACAACCCGAGCAACACCGCACGGGATGGCAAGTACCGCAAAATCAAGGTGGAGCTCGTCAATCCCGCAACCAACGAACCGCTCCCGGTGAAGGACCAGAAGGGCAAGCCGATTAAGTATCAGATCATCGCTAAGGCGGGTTACACGGCGCCGCGGACGGTCGAGTAGTTGCGGGTTCTCGCTCGAAGTCAAGAACAAAAATCCATTGCATATGTAGTGGATACAAAAACGGTATAAGTGCGTTGACACGTTTGTGACGGCTCTGTTACTCTTCGTCGGTCGCCCTAAATGCCTGCCGCTAAAGATTCACCGTCTCCTCCGTACTCCATCCTTCTCGTCGACGATAACCCGCACGGACTCGCCGCGCGCCGGCGGATTCTCAGCGAAGTGGGCTATGAAGTTCGGACGGCACTGAGCGCCGAGGAGGCGCTGGAGCTAATCGAAAAGGACCAGCAGTTTTTCCACATCGTGGTAACCGATTTCCGCATGATCGCGATGGACGGAATCGAGTTGATCGCCCGCCTGAAGATCTGCAGCCCGGGAACAAAGACTGTGCTGCTTTCGGGCTTCGTGGAACCGCTTGGGTTAACGGAAGAATCAACCGGCGCAAACGCGGTGATTGCAAAATGCGCGGCCGAGGTCGGGCAGTTAACCAGAACCGTGCAGAGTCTGCTAACCGTGCGCGCGCCGCGCAAGCCGGCGTCGTCGCAGAAGAACGCCCCTGCATCATCCATGGTAAAAAGCGTTTAGTGCTTCGAACCCCGTTCGCGATCCTGCTGAGCTTCAGCATCGGCTACGCCGCCACTCTACCGAAGGCGAAGCCGCGCCCCGCCGCGGAAATCGGCCCCGTGGCGCGATGGATGAGGACGATGACCCTGCGCGATGAAGTCGCGCAACTGCTGGTCGTGCCCTTCAGCGGGCGCCCGTTGAATACAAGAACCAAAGCCTACCGCGACCTCGTGAAGCTGGTAGCTCGCGATCACGTGGGCGGCCTGATTCTGGTCAACGTGACCAACGGCCGTCTGGTGGATAAGGCGCAGCCGATGGAAGTGGCTGTGTTCCTCAACAAGATGCAGCGCCTCACCAGAGTGCCGCTGATAGTCTCGGGCGACCTTGAGCGTGGCGCGTCGATGCGTCTGGACGGAACGACAGTGTTTCCGCATGCCATGGCTTTCACCGCGGGACGCGATCCGTCCGCGGCGCGCTTCGAAGGCGAAGTCACCGCGCGGGAAGCACGTGCGGTCGGGATTCAGTGGGTGTTTTTTCCGGACGCTGACGTCAACAACAATCCCGATAACCCGATCATCAACATCCGTTCGTTCGGCGAGAATCCGGAAGATGTCGCCACCTATGCCGACGCATTCATAGAGGGAGCGCAAGCCGACAAAAAAAATCGCGTGCTGACCACCGCCAAACACTTTCCGGGGCACGGCGACACCGCGACCGATTCGCACATGAATGTGGCGACCATCACGGCAGACCGCAACCGGTTAGAGCAAGTGGAGTTCGCGCCCTTCCGCGCCACGATCAAACAAGGTGTTGACGCGGTGATGACGGCGCATATTGCGGTTCCGGCGCTCGGCGATTCGGGTACGCCCGCGACGCTTTCGCCCAGGATCCTGACCGGCGTCCTGCGCGAGGAAATGGGATTCAAGGGCATCGTGGTCACGGATGCGTTGGAGATGGGCGGAATCGCGAAAGGCTACAGCACGGGCGAGGCTGCGGTGCGTGCAGTCGAAGCGGGAGCGGATGTGCTGCTGATGCCGACGAATCCCGAGGCGGCAATCGATGCCGTGCTCGCGGCGGTGAGGAGCGGGCGCATTACGAAGAAGCGGCTCGACCAGAGTGTGACGCGAGTGCTGGCGGCGAAAGTGAAAGTCGGTCTGGCGACGAAGAGCACGGTGGATATCGATAAAGTGCATGAGGTGCTGAATGCGCCCGAGTCGAACGCGCGGGCGCAGGACATTGCCGACCATGCGGTGACGCTCGTGAAGAATGACAGCGATGTGCTGCCGCTGCGCGATCCGGCAAAGAGCTGCTTTCTGATCCTGGCGGAAGGACGAACTTCCGTCCAGGGACAGGCCTTCCAACAGGAGGTGCACCGGAGATCGCCGGCCGCACGCGTGGCGCTTCTCGACACGTCGATGAGCGACGGCGATTTGGTAATAGCGCAGCAGCAGATGGGCGACTGCGATGCCACGGTGGTGGCGGCGTTCGTTTCCGTCGCAGCCTATCGCGGCGATGTAGCGTTGGGAGGAGGCTTCCCTGTCCTGATGGAGCGGCTTCTCGCGGCGAAGAAACCGGTGGCGCTGATCTCGCTCGGCAATCCGTATCTGCTGCGGAGCTTCAGCACCGTGAATGCGTACATGACGACTTACAGCACGGTGCCGCCCGCCGAGATCGCGGCGGTCAAGGCGCTCTTCGGCGAGATCGCGATCCAGGGACGCTTGCCGGTAACGATTCCGACACTCGCAAAGTATGGCGACGGAATTCAGCTCGCTCCCGTGCGGAAGCCGTGAAATAATCGGCTCATGGAAATCACGTGGCTGGGCCACGGCACCTTTCAATTCGTGCTGCCTTCGGGCGAAACCATCGTGCTCGATCCATGGACCGACGGGAATCCCAAGTATCCGAAAAAGCACACGTTCAAGCGCATCGATACGATGCTGATCAGCCACGGACATTACGATCATATTCACGATGCCGTGCCGCTGGCGAAAAAGTTTAAGCCCGCGGTTGGCGCCATCTTCGAGACGTGCGAATGGCTCAAGAAGAAGGGCGTAGACAAGACTATGCCCATGAACAAAGGCGGATCACAGAAGCTTGGCTCGGTGACGGTGACGATGACCCATGCGGTCCACAGTTGCGGAATCACAGATGGCGACGAGATCGTGTACGGCGGCGAGGCGGCGGGTTACGTGCTCAAGTTCGAGGACGGGCGCACGATTTACTTTTCGGGCGATACAAACGTGTTTATGGACATGCAGTTGATCGCCGAGATGTATGAGCCGGACCTGGTGTTTTTGCCGATCGGGGACCTGTTTACGATGAGTCCGCGCGAGGCGGCTGTCGCTTGCCGGTTGTTACGGGCCAAGACGGTGATTCCGATGCACTTCGGGACGTTTCCCGCGCTCACGGGGACGCCGGAGGCGCTGGCACTGGCGGTGGATGGCGTTTGGAAACTGGAACCGGGCGAGCCGGTACAATGGTGAAGATGACGGACTATCCGGAACAGGCTAACAACGGGTACATTATACGCGACCACGCGGAGGAGCAGCTCGAAGAGAATCCGCCGTGGTGGGCGTTGCTCGTAATTCTACTGGGCATCGTGCTGGTGTTTCTGACGATCACGTTCGAGCACGATTTCATTTAAGCGGGAGATAACAGGCCACAAAGAACGAGGCCTGTCCCACTTTAGTTAGTAGGTTGCGGAAAGGATGACACCCGCGCCGCCATTGACCGCTAATTTAGTTCACCGCGTTTGACACCAGAAGCTCGAGGGTAGTAGTATCCCTTCCAGCTAGGGTTAAGGAGATTCCATGAAACTCGCATCTCTTCGCGGTGCCGACCATGTTTGCGTCGTTCTGGCCGCTCTTTCCGTTCTGGGAGTAGGAACATTTGTTGCCCCCCGCTCTCAGGCGCAAGTCTACAGCGGTTCACTGACAGGGGTGGTTTCAGATCCGTCCGCGGCCGCCGTTCCCAAGGCGGCGGTCGTACTCACCGACGAAGATAAGGGCTTCACGTACAAGACCGCCAGCGATAACGAGGGCCGCTACGTTCTCCGCAACCTGGCTCCCGGCCGCTATCGCCTAGTCGTATCCGCGCCCGGCATGAGAACGTACACCAGCGGGGGAATCACGCTCAATGTGGGACAGAACGCCGAAGCGGATGTCCACTTCGAATTGCAGGGCTCAACCGAAACGGTGAGCGTGACCGGCACCGCGCCGTTGCTGCAGACGCAGGATGCTTCCACAGGACAGCTGATCAACCAGAAGTTTATCAACGACCTTCCACTCACAAGCCGTTCCGTGTTCAACCTGGCTCAACTGTCCCCAGGGAGTAACTCAGGCGCCGGGCGGATCGTTCGGATTGAACGCCGGCGCAACCAACTTCATCTCGAACGGCGGCCGGAATTCCACGGCTGACATCGTGATGGACGGCGTGAGTCAGACCAACCAGGAGAATAACAGCGGGATCACCACGGCGCTTTACACTCCGCCCGTCGATGCAGTGGAAGAGTTCAAGGTACAGCAGAATACTTACAGCGCGGATATCGGCTTTGGAGGCAACACCGTAATCAACGTGGTCACGAAGTCCGGAACGAATCAGTTCCACGGCAGCGCTTACGAATTTCTTCAGAACTCGGCCTTGAATTCGAACAACTGGTTCAACAACCAGAACGGAGCGAAAATATCGCCCAGGAAGCAGAATCAGTTTGGCGGAACCGGAGGCGGTCCCATCCGCAAGGACAAGACGTTCTTCTTCGCCGATTACCAGGGCACAATCACCCGCAGCACCGGGACGGCGCGCGCGGGCGTGGCGAGTGCGGCTGAACGCACCGGCGACTTTGGAGAACTCTGCGGACGCGCCGGAGGTACATTCGACTCCGCCGGCAGGTGCTCAGCCGCCGGCGGGCAAATCTGGGATCCGATGAGCAGCACTTACAGCAGCAGCGCGGGAGGCGCCGTCAGGAGCCAGTACATCCCGTTTAACAATATGGCTACTTACACCAGCCCCGGGAACCCCAACCTCGCCGGAACGCCTTACCAGCTACCCAACCGGCCGGGCAACCTGATCGATCCGGTGGCGCTCAAGATGATGCAATATTTCCCGTTGCCCAACGTGGCCGTCGGTACTGCGGCCTACAATCCGCTGAACAACTGGATTGGGACCAACGGCAGCCGGAATAACGACCACCGGTTCGATATCAAGATCGATCATCGCCTGAGCGACACCAGCCTGATAGCCGGCCGGTTCTCCCGATCCTCCAGCAACAGTGAAGGCGTAAACTGCTTCGGCAACATTGCCGACCCTTGCACACAAGGCCCGAACGACAGCCACTCCTATTCGGCGTCGCTGAATTACAGCCGCACTTTCACTCCCACGCTGGTCCTGAGCGCCACCTATGGGTGGGCCCGCAGCTTCAGTTTCACCCACGGCATCGCGGCGGACTTCCCCAGCTTCAGCCCGGTCACAACGCTCGGCCTGCCTCAGTACATCCTCACTTCCGGCTATGTTGCGACACCGAACATAAGTTTCGGCAATGGATACCAGGCCGTGAGCAGCCAGAATCTCGGCTCGCAGACATTCTCGATTCTTCGCTACCCGCTCGACACTCACAATCTGAACGTCAGCTTAAGCAAGATCCAGGGCCAGCATGAGTTGAAGTTCGGGTGGGAAGGGCGGCTGCACATCATCAGCTTCCTGCAGGTGGGATATCCCGAAGGCCAGTTTGGTTTCGCGCAGACGGGCACCTCGCAGACCCCCGCAAGCGGTACGGGCGGCGACCCGCTCGCATCTTTGCTGATCGGTTTCCCGCAAAGCGGTAGCGGTTACGGCGTTGACGTCGCGGTGACCACCAAGAACTACGCGCACGCCTGGTACTTCCAGGACAACTGGCGCGTGACGAACCGGCTCACGGTCAACCTCGGTCTCAGATATGAATTGACCCTTCCCCGCACGGAACGATACAACCGCATGAGCTGGGTGGATCCGAATGCCGTTTCGCCGGTAAAGGTTCCCGGCTCTTCGCCGCTGACAGGCGGCCTGGTGTTCGCGAGCGACCAGCAGCGAAGCCCGTATGACGTAGACCCGATGAACTTCGGGCCGCGTGCGGGCATCGCTTATCGCGCTCCTCTCGGCCTGGTTATACGAACCGGCTACGGAATCTTCTTCGAACCCATCAAGGGCGCCGCGTCTGGAACGGGCGGAGGCGGCTTCACAGGTTTCAATTTCAACACGCCGCTGCTCACGACTTTTCAGAATGACGGCGCCACTCCCTACGGCCGGATTTCGAACCCATTACCCTCCGGACCTCAGCTTCCGCCCGGGAACTCGCAAGGCCTGTTGACCGCACTGGGACTGGGTGTCAGCGGGCCCATACGGACCTGGAACAACACGCCCTACATGCAGACCTGGAACTTCGGAGTGCAGCGGGAACTGAAAGGCAACATCCTGCTGGACGCCAATTACGTGGGCACCAAAGGCACGCATCTCTATTTCGGCGGGGCGGGATCGATTAATTACCTTGGCCCGTGGGTCGAAACCCTGGATTCCACGCAGATTTCGCAACTGAACTCGCTGGTGTCAAATCCCTTTTACGGAACCGTCACCAATCCCGCCAGCAGCTTATCCAGCGCGACCGTGTTGCAATCCCAATTGCGGAAGCCTTACCCGCAATTTACGGGACTCAGCGGGAACGATCCGCCGTGGGCCAACTCCATCTATCATGCTCTGCAGCTCCGTGCCGAAAAGCGCTTCTCGAACGGCTTCCAACTGTTGGCGACCTACGTATACTCAAAGTCGATCGACAACTCTTCGGTGGCCTGCGGTTGCACGACGTGGCTCGGAGGCGCGACCAGTCTGCAGGACCCGAACCGCCGGTATCTGGAACGCTCCGTGTCGCAATATGATATTCCGCACGTGTTCCAGTTCTCCTATGTTTACAGTCTTCCCTTCGGGCGCGGCAAGCACTGGGGCGCCAACACTCACTTCCTGGTGGATGCTTTGCTCGGCGGATGGCAGACGAATGGAATCTGGCGCTTCGACAATGGGATGCCGATCGCACTTGCCGTCAGCAATTCCCGGCCGCTGCCCACGTATGGAGCGCAGCGCCCCAATCTCCTGAATACGCTGACGCGGAACAACGGCTCCAACTGGCTTAATCAGTACTTTGCGAATCCGCAGGATGCCGTTACACCTGCGCCGTTCACGGTCGGAAACGCGCCGCGGGAGATCTCTACAGCGCGCGTTCCCGGCACGGCCACAACCGCCCTTTCGTTATTCAAGCAGTTCAGACTCGCGGCATTGCGCGAAGGTTCTTTCCTGGAGTTTCGGGCGGAGGCATTCAACGCTCTCAACCATCCGCAATTTGCGGCCCCGAACTTGACTGTAGGCTCATCGGCGTTCGGCATAGTGACATCACAGGCGAATTCGCCGCGGCAAGTGCAACTCGCGCTCAAGATCTATTTCTGACGCGGGCCCCCTGGTTGGGAGTGAGATATGATTTTGGTCAACCGATGACTCGACGATCCGCTCTCAAATCCGCTGCTGCGCTCGCCGCTTCAGGCTCACTCGCGAAGGGCGCTCCCGCCACGGGCGGCGGGCGCATCAAGCAATCCGTCTCACGCTGGTGCTACGCCAAAACCAGCATCGACGATCTGTGCAAGAACGCGGTGAGGATCGGGCTGAAGGGCGTCGACCTGGTCGGACCCGAAGACTGGCCCGTGATTCAGAAGTACGGACTCACACCCTCCATGACGCAGAAGGGGGCGGGCACCATCCCCGATGCCTGGAACCGGCTCGAGAATCACGAGCGGCTCGAGCAGGAGATGCGCGAGATGATCACGCTGGCCGCGGCCGCTGGCCTTCCGAATGTGATCACGTTTTCGGGCAACCGGAAGGGGATGCCGGACGCGGAAGGTCTGGCCAACTGCGCGACGGGGCTCGTCAAGGTGAAGAAGTTCGCTGAGGAGAAAGGCGTCACCATCAACGTGGAGCTTTTGAATAGCAAAGTGAACCACAAGGATTACATGTGTGACCATACGGTCTGGGGTGTGGAGCTGTGCAAACGCGTGGATTCGCCGCGCGTCAAGCTGCTCTACGACATCTATCACATGCAGATCATGGAAGGCGACATCATCCGCACAATCCGCGACAACTTCGCGTTCATCGGGCATTTCCATACCGGCGGTGTGCCGGGGCGGCATGAGATCGATGGGACGCAGGAGTTGGACTATCACGCGGTGTCCATGGCGATCGCGGACCTGGGGTACAAGGGTTTCATGGCGCATGAGTTCGTGCCTGCGCGCGATCCCATGGCGTCGCTGGAGCAGGCTTACCAGATCTGCAACGTCTAACGATTATTGAGTCTGTCGAAGTCGATAGACATCGTAGTCGTCGTGGGTTCCAAACCGGGCTAACTTCAGGTCAAGCTCGGATTTCACGAAATCCTCGGGACGGTAGCTGAACGTCTTGATGATCTCGTAGTTAGACCGGAACCACTCGATCTCAGGCGGGGTCAACTGATCCCGGTCCAAGGTCTGTCCCCATCTCAAATGCGTTCTCTCCACGTAATAAGTCGGACGAAAATCCCGCACATAGTTTATCCACCACGCGCGCCCGAATTTTTGCCGGTACCTGGTTACTTCCGGTGACGCGAGACCTCGTGCGTCGTGCGTATACCGTTGTGCGAAGTACGGTATGTATCCAACCGGTTCGAGCATAATGCTGTCCGATGGTCTGGAGACTGCGCGCAGATAACTCCCCACTCCGGTCCGGTACCTGGATTCCTGAAGCCCAATGCTGTATGACCAGGCCCACTGAACAAGGATGCCCGAGCATAACCCCGCGGCGATCAGGACTGCGCCCGGCCGCTGCCATGCAGGATG
>JAOAPQ010000181.1 GCA_025462965.1 Bryobacterales bacterium | reverse complement strand
TCGGGTTATGCGGAAACGAGATCAGGATGATCTTCGGCTTGTTCCCCTTCTCGTAGAGACCCTCCAGGTGATTCAGGAACGTGTCCGCGTCCGGCATGGGCAGCATGCAGGCATGCCCCTCGGACATGATCACCCCGTACTGATGGATCGGATATGCCGGGTTCGGCGAAACTACGGCATCGCCCGGCCCCACAGTGGCGAAAAGCAAATGCGCCAGGGCATCCTTCGCGCCGATTGTGACGATGGCTTCCTTTTCCGCGTCGAGCGTCACGCCGTAGTTCGCCAAATAGCGCTTCACAATCTCTTCACGCAGATGTGGAATGCCCCGCGATACGGAATAGCCATGATTGCGTGGATTGGCGGCGGCCTCCACAAGCTTGTCCACAACCACCTGCGGCGTGCAGCCATCCGGATTGCCCATGCCGAGATCCACCACGTCCATCTGCGCCGCGCGCGCTTTCGCCTTCATCTCATTGATGACGGAGAAAACGTAGGGCGGGAGCTTGCCGATGCGGTAGAAATCATCCTGGTCGTGAGACATCTACCCAGTGTAACTTTACGAACGGAGGGATGGCTGAAGGCTTGCGTGGACTATGAATCGGCGGGGGGCGGTACCCACGTATTCGAAGGGGAAACAAGTGATCAGATTCAGAACCCCCTTTGATGTAGGCTTGAGAGAGTCCGTGTTTTGCGGGCTGACGACACTCAGGCCGGTGACACGGTATTTATACGTACCCTGGCGGGATTGCACGACAATTTCATCGCCCTTCTGAACTTTCTTGAGTACGCGGAAATGTGTATCACGGTGTCCGGCGATTACACAGTTTCCATCCGAACCGGGCATAACCGTACCTTCGAGATGTCCGGGCCCGCGTTTCAGATCGCGATCATCAGTGCCTTCCAAAACATACAGGACCGTGTCCAATCGCGGAATGGAAAGCTTCGCTATGGAGGCGCCTTTTGGAGCCGCGTTGCGAACCAGCGAGCCGGTGTGGGTGGGTACCGTAACCTCTCTCTCATCCGGGTGTGTCAAGGAGCGGACAGTCTCACCGTTTTGACTATCCCAGCTGAGCGCTTGCTCTTTCTGAGAATCTACGGACTGGTAATAGTCGGACGCTCCCTGGTAAGCCAGGTAAACGCCGCCTATTACCAGCACCCAGGAAAGAAGTTTGAGGAAAACTCGCATGGCTTTAAGTTGAAAAAGCGACCCGGTGTAAGATCACCGGGTCGCGAGAGCACAAACTGACTTATGAGCGAATCCGGCGAACCATCATTCCGGCGCCGGAAAGGAAACCGCCGGTGAGCAACATGGTCAACCAGTTGCCGGCGGTATGCGGCATTTCAGGCGCGGGAGCGGGTGCCGGAGGAGGCGTGTTCTGTGCTACCTGAGGCTCCGCGGGAGCTTCCGGAGCGGGGGCCGGAGCTGGGGCGGGAGCAGGAGCTGGCTCCGCGGCGGCTACCGGGGTCGGTTCAGCCGGGGCTGGCTCTTTCGTCTGTTCGTAGGTGGCCGCTACGTTATAGGGCTCCATCCGCTCGCGCTCGCGAGACTTGACGGCAGGCGGTAGCGGGAACTCGTATCCATAATCCTTACCCTGGATCCAGATCTTATCGAAATAGTAGTCATTGCCGTAATGGTGCAGGACGACTTTAGTGCTGGCAGGCGTGTTATTGTCGAGAGCCGGAATGGTCATCGTCGAAGTCTTCAGGCGCATTCCGTTGTCTGTGAATATTTGCAGCACACGGCTGCCGCCGCCAGGGCTGTCCAGCTGGCGGATCACGTAATGACCCGGTTCGAGGGTAGTATTGTTGAGAGTCACGCGGTACGGAAGGTCAACGATCACCTTGTCATACAGTGGTCCCTGAGCTTTCACCGTGGCGGTAGTGGCGGCAAAACCAGCCAAAACCAAACCGGCAAGGGTCGAAAATTTCTTGTGCATAGTTATAGTTCCTTTTCAGAAATCTTGTGGGCTGCCGAGGTTTCCAGCCTACTCCCACCTTACGGAACCACTTATTTGCACGTGGCACGCCAAACAATCCTATTTCGGACATTAAATAGTATTTAATGAGTAACCCGGAGCGGGTTGCTGCCGGGGTCGGTGGCACGTTAAGATGGTGGAGTCCGCCTGCCCTACACGTCCCCATCGTCTAGACGGCCCAGGACATCGCCCTTTCACGGCGGTAACGAGGGTTCGAATCCCTCTGGGGACGCCAAATTAGTATTAGAAAAGACTTACCCCGGGAGGCGCAGAAAGAATGTCGCTCCGCCGGATTTCTCCGAATCGGCCCATATCTCGCCGCCGTGGTCCATGACTGTCTGCCGCGCAAGCGCCAGTCCCAACCCAAGTCCGTTCTTCTTGCCTGAGGTCACAAACGGCTGAAACAGGCTGGCTCGGATGTGTTCGGAAACGCCCGGACCTGTATCCTCAAACCGAAGCAAGACAGAGCCCGACTCCTTGCATGCTCCGATTTCGAGCGACCCTCCGCCGGGCATCGCTTCGAGCGCGTTGTTGATCAGGTTCGCGAATACCCGTTCCATCCGCGCGCGCTCCATCTGCACTTCGATCTCCCCGGGAATATTCACCGCAACCCGCACTTCCTGTGAGGCCGCCGCGCTGGCGAGCGTATCGTACGCCGCATTCACTACTTCTCTCAAGCGGCACGTTTCCAGGCTATCGATCTTGCCGCGTGTCACATTGACCAGATCCAGCAGCAACTCCTGGATATGACGGGAGGAACGGTAGATGTTCACCGCCAGTCTCTTCACCTGCGCCGGAGGCAGATCTCCTTCCACCAGCATCTCCGCACCTCCGTAAATCGCGGCGAGCGGATTGCGCAGGTCGTGCACAATCGACGTCGAGAGTCGGCCGATCGTCCCGATGCGCTCCTGGCGGATCAATTCCTGACGCGACTGGCGAATCGAGGCGCTCATGGCATTAAAGGTCTCGGCCAGCCGCCCCAGTTCGTCCGTGCTGTTTACCGAGATGTGAACGTCATAGTTCCGCCGCCCGATTTCCGCCGCGGCCCGATCCAGCTGTTTCACCGGCTCGATGATACGGCGGGCCAATAGATATGTGAGCCCCAGTCCCGCGACGAAAGCGGAAAGCCATATCCAGAAGATCTGCCTCTGGAGGCTCGACAAACGCTCAACAGCCGCCGCGAACGAACGAAAAATCCGCAGTTCTCCTACGGGATGACCTTGCATATCCAGCAACGGCGTGGAGAAGACGGCGTATTCGGTTTTGCCGGCGGACACGGTGTGGACCCCCGGCAGGATGTGCTGGGAGCTAATGTTCCGCGTTGCGGACTCGGGCAACGTCGAGGCAACCTCAGCGCCATTCGCAACGAACAGGAAGTCGCTGCCGCCGGTGGCGGACTTGAGTTGCGCTGCCAAATCCCGGTCGACGGCGTAGCCGGCTACAAGTACGTTGATCAATCCTTCGCCCTGATTTGCTTGAACGTAAACGGGCGTGATCGCGACCTGATAGAGCTTTCCGCCGCGCGTGAGAAATCCTGACGCCTGTCTGGGGAAGGTCGCCGACGCTTCGCGAACCGCCGCCACATCGCCCGTCTCGCTACCCGGGAGCTGTCCGCCCAGCGAAGCGATAAGGCGGCCGCGAGGGTCCGTCACCAGCAGAATTCCGGTCCTGCTCGGCAGGCGACCCCACAGCTCGCGCGAGGTGTCGCGGATGGTGGCCTTGTCTCCGGTGCTGAACGCGGCGCGCACATCGGCCATGTTACTGAGCGTCAGGCTGATGGAAGACAACATTTCCGCGCGCGACCGCCACAACGATTCGTATGCACGAAAGCTCGCGTCCACTTCTTCGGCCAGCGTTTGGGATGTGGAACTCACCACATGCCGCTGTACCAGCCAGCCGGTGAGCGCAAAGAGGAGCGTGAGCGCCACCGAAGTCGAAAGCAGTATCTTCCAAAGCAACGAAAGGCGCAGCTTCATTTCAAGCCCCCCGGATAGACCGCCGATTCATCGGGAGCCGGACGGTAATCCTTCCCATACTTGTTCTTATGCGGAACGGGGAGGTAGCCGCTCTCGGAAATAGAGATGTCCGGCAACACCAGCGGGTCCTGCGTGATCATGACGCGGCGCTCGAGCGCGCGCAAGGCCTCCGGTTCGGCGCGTTCGTAAAATACCCGGAACAGGGCGCTGCCTTCGGGTACGTTCGGAATGGCGAACTCGCCGTTCTCCTTCGAAACCGCGAAATAAGGAGTGTTGACCACTACGATTACGGCGCTCATGGAAGCGTGTATATTACAGAAAATCCGCACCACACCCTCACGCTGAAAACGGATCGATCTCGATGTGCCCGGCGGGTAGAGGCTCAAATCGAAAAGCTGACCGCTAAAGTTCGAAAAAGCGTTGTGAAAAATGGGGTCGAGATTGGGGAAATCCACGGTCGTGCCAACCTGCACAGCGAGAATGTGCGGCGAGAACGTCTTGTCCTTCTGCACCATCTTCACGTGTGCGGACGCCTTCCCTCCCGGCATTTCCAGCCAAACCACTACACCGGAGTAGTTCCCATGCTTCTGGACCTTGGGCGCCTTCGAGTCTTTCAGGATGACGTGGCCGCTAACGGTTGCCGCAATGACGGAAACGGCGGTCGGAAAAACGAGAGCGCAGGCCCTAAAACAGATACGCCAGAGACAGATCATAGTGGTCCTGCAGGCGTTCGCCCAGGCCGAGATAGCGCGTACGCAACTGCAAAGCCTCGACGCCGAACAGCACGTTCGGCGCGATGCGGGTGATTACATTCGCTCCGAACCCCAGGTTCCGGCCGATGTCGCCTGATCCAAGATCGGCATGCCGGTTGCTCTGCTCTCCCGAAAACGCGTTAAGAGTGATGCGGCGGGTCGCACGATAACTCACCTGCACCCAGCCCCCGTCGCCATGAACCGGGATGACAGAGTGCGGCCCCACCAGGGAAAAGCCATCGGCTAGTCCGCCCAGGCCCGCGAAGTCTTTCCCGTGGAAGTAAGTCCCCGTGATATCGAGCGGCGCCCATGGACGAATCAGCCAATCGACACTGAATATGCGCGATGGCACAGACACGCCGAGCACATGCGTATCGCTTACGTGAAAGCCCGGTGCGATCTCGATACGTGCGCCGTGTCCCAGCGAACGCCAGAACTCGAATCGGCCTTCCCATGCCGGCCTGGTGGCTTCGAGCGTGGACTGCAAAGCAGACGCCGAGTACGACGATCGCTCTTGTGCCTGGTACGCCGCGGTCTGCGCGCGGAAGCCCATGTTCTCGCCGAGCCCGAACCGCTGCTCGAAACGCACCTGAGGAGCCCACGTCCAAAGATTTCCCGCGCCGGCGAGCGGGGCAACACTTACCTCGGCTAGTGACATCGGGTTGCGCGGAGAAATGAGCGGCTTTTCCTGTCCGACCATTATGGTCTGATTCTTCCAATCGAGCTGCACAGCCGCTGTAGCCAGGCGCACGAGATTGTTGAGCGAGGAGCTTGTACCACCCCATAGATCGAGGTTCAGATAGCCGCTCACCCGGGCGCCAATGAGCGTCCGGGCGCCATCGTATTTGAGTCCGATGACGCTTTGACGTAAGCTGAAACCGCTTGAGGATTGCCCGGCGGTCCGCGATGCCAGCGCGGGCTGATCGAACCCGCCGCTGTTCGCCCCGTTGAAGTAGGTATTGAAGAGCGCCATGCCGGTGATGGAAAGCGGGAGGCGCTGGGACGATTCCACCTTCGTTTGCTGCAGTTCCTCGATGCGCGCATCCCGGACTTCGCCCTTCTCTTCCGGACGATTTTCTTCTTGCCCCGCGAGTGGAACCGCACGCGCGGTATTCAGTTCCTGCCGGAGCGACCGCAACTCCTCCAGCAGTTCCCGATTCTGTTGCTCCAGTTTATCGAGGCGCTCCAACACTTTCTTGAGGTCCTGCGCATCCTGCCCCATCAATACGGCTGGGATAAGCGCAAAAAACAGACAGGAACGCCTAATGTGCATAGAGAAATTGCTCCAGTGTCTTACGGATTTCCACTGGAGAGTATGGTTTCACGAAATGAGCGTCCGCGCCGGCGCGCCGAACTCGCTCGGGCGTCCTGGGGTCGCTATCGCCGCTGATCACGATGATGGGCATCCTCGCATACCCCGGGTTCGAGCGCACCTGCGCGATCAGTTCGAAGCCATCGACGCGCGGCAGATGGAGGTCGGTCAGCATGGCGTCGACATTTCCCTCCAGGAGAACGGTTAGCGCCTCCCTGGCCGTGCCAACGCTGCGGACCTTGACGCCGGGGATGCTGAGGATCGAGATTTCCAGGGTGGTGACGCAGCTTTCGTTGTCCTCGACGATAAGAATCGTTTTGGACATTACGGCAGAAACCGGTAACCCACTCCATGAAGTGTTAGAAAGTGCCGGGGCACATTCGGCTCCGGCTCCAGCTTCTGCCGCAGCCGCACGACATGGACGTCGACAGTCCGCGTATTCGGAAAGGATTGGAACCCCCAGACCGAGTTGAGGATCAGCTCGCGCGTGAGAGCGCGATCCGGATTTTGCAGGAAGAACGTGAGGAGGTTGTACTCAGCGGGCGTGAACTTGACCTCTTCGCCGCGGCGCATCACAATACGGCGCGTCAGGTCTACAGATGTATCGGAGAAGCAGAGCGTGGGACCCTCATCGGGCGAAGCGCGCCGAAGAACAGCCTTGATGCGGGCGAGCAATTCGCGGGTACCGAAGGGTTTGACGACATAATCGTCGGCTGCGATTTCGAGGAGTAGAACTTTATCCACTTCGTCGCCGATGGCGCTCATCACAATGATGGGCGTCTGCACGCGGGATTGCCGAAGCTGCTTGCACACCTCAACGCCGCTCATGCCAGGCATCCGCAGATCAATCAGGATGAGGCTCGGCTTGAGCGTGAGCGCTTTCTCGTAGCCGGTTTTTCCGTCGGCGACCTGGATCGCGCGATAGCCCTCGTTTTCCAGGAGAAGCCCGATGGTGTCTCGAAGGCTGTCATCGTCATCGATGATCAGAATGGATTTCATGGTTTTCGGCTTATTACCATGTTAGTGGAAGCAGCTGGAACCCGGCGAATCGCGCCGAGAGGGCGCGGGCATTTTACGGTTCTTTTACAACCCCGTCACATCAGTCCTGACTTACCAGGCGCCGCACCCAGACGCTGCGGTACCGCACCGGCTCGTGGTGATTCTGGAGCTGAAGCGCGAGTTCCGCGGGGTGCGGCTTGTATGTCCCAAGCTTGGCGTGCGGCGTGTCGCCCACCAGCTGCCGGTGATTCTGCACGAGGACGCCGTTGTGGACCACCGTGACGAACGCCGGCTTCACGAGCTTGTCGCCCTCGAAACGCGGCGCTTCGAAGAAGATATCGTAAGTCTGCCACTCGCCGGGCTTGCGCGACACGTTCACCAGGGGCGGATACTGTCCATAGAGCGACGCGGCCTGGCCATCGGCATAGGTGGGATTATCGTAGGAATCGAGCACCTGCACCTCGTACCGGCCCATGAGCAGGATGCCGCTGTTGCCGCGATCCTGACTCTTGCCCTTCACTTCGGAAGGCGACGCCCACTCGACATGCATCTGGATGTCGCCGAACTTCTCCTTCGTGTCGATGCTGCCCGCTCCATCGACGACCTCCATATAGCCGTTCTGGAGCTTCCATTTCGGCTCCGTGGGCTGACCCTTCACGTAAGTAACCCAATGTGACAGATCGGTTCCGTCGAAGAGCACGATCGCGTCGGATGGCGCCTTGCCCGCTTTCTCGGGCGAGCTTTCCGATCCCGGTGTGATGACCGCCGGTCGAGGCCGGCTCACATCATGCACGCGCCACTTGCCGCCTGGCAGGAAGGGCGTGTTGTCATAACCGAGCGTATGATCGGGCGTTTGAGCGGATACCGCTCCCAGGCAGAACAAGGCCGCCAGCAGTGTGCGCACCATGTCAGTTGGCTCCCCGATCGCCGCGCTCCGGCCGGGGCTTCGGCAGCGGCTTTCGCGGCAACATCTCCGGACGCGAGGCAGCGTTGTAAACGACCCAGGCCATGATGGCGGAGGCTTGTTCCAGATCGCCGGCCTGCAGGCGATCGTAGAGATCCATGTTCGAGTGGTGCGTGCGCGTGCTGTATTCGAGCGGGTCCTGGATGAACTGGAAGCCCGGAAGACCGACTGCGTCATACGCCACGTGGTCCGTGCTGCCCGT
>JAOAPQ010000173.1 GCA_025462965.1 Bryobacterales bacterium | reverse complement strand
AAACACGGAATCAAACCGGTCTTCGTGCTGTTCGATTCGTGCTGGGATCCATTTCCCAAAGCCGGTAAACAGCGCGCGCCAAAGCCCGGCGTCCACAACTCCGGGTGGGTGCAGAGTCCGGGCTTGGACGCGTTGAAGGATCCCGCACAGTATCCACGGCTGGAAGCTTACGTGAAGGGCGTGATCGGCGCGTTCGCCGGGGACCAGCGGATATTGGCGTGGGACCTTTGGAACGAGCCGGACAACCCGAATGGATCGAGTTACGGGAAGCTGGAACCGGCTAACAAGGCCGACCTGGTGCTGGAATTGATCCCGCAGGTTTTCAAGTGGGCGCGCGAGGTTCATCCAACCCAGCCTTTAACGAGCGGCGTGTGGAAAGGCGACTGGTCGACCCCGGCGAGCCTGAGTGCGATGGAACGGATGCAGTTGCAACTTTCGGATGTTACCTCGTTCCATAGTTACAATAAACCGGAAGAGTTCGAGAAGCGTGTTTTGTGGTTGAACAACTACCGGCGGCCGGTCCTCTGCACGGAATACATGGCGCGCGGGGTTGACAGCACTTTCCAGGGAACGCTGCCGATCGCGAAAAAATACAAAGTCGCCGCAATCAATTGGGGATTGGTCGCCGGCAAGACGCAAACTTTTCTGCCGTGGGACTCGTGGAAGAGCCCGTACACGGACCGGGAGCCCACAGTATGGTTTCACGAAGTGTTCCGCACGGACGGGCAGCCGTATAAGCCGGAAGAAGTGGATGTCATTCGGGAGCTTGCCCAGCCGCCGATAAACGCGAATAAACACCGATGAAAACAAGGTCCTTGATCTGTCGTATCGGCGTTTATCGGCGTTCATTGGCCTGGATCCTCTGTTTCTTTTGTTTTGCGGCGTTTGGCCGCCCGCTCACCTTCGAGGATCTTCCGCCTAAGGTTCAACGCGAGCTTGCTCATGAAGGTGTCACGCGCGAGGCGTTTCCCGCTCTGCTGGACTCAATCCGCCGCAGCACCGCGGAACGGGAGGAAGAGGGCGAGAACGATCATATGATCTTCTACGCACTTCAGTCCCGGCGCTTCACCTCCTTCCCTCCCATTGAGCCCGCCCTTAGCGCTAAGGCCTTTATCGAAGCCATGCCGCTCGCCCGGCGCAACTGCTACCTCGCCGCCGAGTGCGATGTCTCAGATAGCCCCTTGCCGCCGGATGCCGACCGCCGCCTGCGCGAGTTCTCCGCCGCCCTTGGGTCCCCCGGTCATGGGGATGAGCGGCTCGACTGGTTTCGCAAGTCACGCCGGTTCGACGTGACCACTATTTTTCGCGAGTACGCGCGCAGCATGCGCTTCCTCTATCGCAAGGAGTTCGTAAAGGAGCCCGCCCAAACCCTCTACCAGGCGCGTGGGCACAGCACGGATACGGCTATCGCCGCGAACTACACTGTCTGGCAGGCGCTCTCCGTGCTCCATGCCATGCGGCCATCCTTCCGCGCGGAGCGCGTTCTGATCGTCGGGCCCGGTCTCGACTTTGCGCCCCGAACCGGCTTCGATGAGAGTGCCGCGCCCCAAAGCTATCAGCCCTTCGCGGTGCTCGATGCCATACTCTCCCTCGGCATGGGCGACCCGGCGGTGCACTGCTTCGATATCAACGATCGCGTGGTGGCCTTCTTCAACAATGTGCGCGTGTTACGAATTCATTCCGAGCCGGGCGATGCGGAATATCGGCGGTATTTCACCCAGCTGGGACATGCCATCGGCGAAACCAAAGAGCAAGGCTGGACGAAAACCATAACGCTTCGCCCCGGCTTTTCCGTCACCGCCGAAAAGCTCAACATCCTCACGGATCGCGCCGCGCGCGGCTACGACCTTGTGGTTGCCACCAACCTGCTGCTATATTTCAACCGCACCGAATTGCTGCTGGCGCTGGCCAACATTTCCGGCCTCATGAACCCCGGAGCTATCTTTTTGCATAACGATCTGCGCCCCGAAATGGATATTTACACCAATGCCGCGGAAGTCATACCTCTGGCCGCCCGCACCGTCCGCTTTTCCAATTCGGAATACGATAGTTTCGCGCTCTATACAAAATAGGTGCGAATGTTATATAGTCACACTCATTTACGGGAGCGTACTTCCATGTCACGAAGACTGAGCTTTGTTGCAGCATTTTTCTGCCTGTCAGCCGGGATTGTATCCGGACAGGAGTTTCGAGCCACCATCACGGGCCACGTTACGGATGTGACCAGCGCCGCCGTGCCGCGCGTGACGGTCCAGGCACAAAATCGGGATACCAACGAAGTAGCAAATGCGGTTACCGATGCACAGGGTTCCTATACACTTCCCTTTCTTAAACCCGGCAACTACCGTTTAGTTGTGGAAGCGCCCGGATTTAAAAAATTGATCCGGGACCAGATCATCCTGAATGTCGGGCAGACGGCCGGTATCGATCTACAGCTTGAGGTAGGGCAAGCCACGGATTCCGTCACTGTCGCCGCTGACAGCGCCGTCCTCGATACCGAGTCTTCCGACCGCGGCCTCGTGATCGATCAGAAGCGCGTCACCGAGCTGCCGCTGAATGCCCGCAATCCATTCATGCTGGCCATTCTTTCGGCCGGCGTCAATTTCAACGGAAACCCGATCTACCAGCGCCCTTTCGATAACGGCGCGATCGCGGATTGGTCGATCAACGGCGGTCTGGATCGCAAGAACGAGTTCCTGCTCGATGGCGCGCCCAACAACGCTCAGGCGGGCGGCAACAACATCGCCTATGTTCCGCCCGTGGACGCCGTTTCGGAGTTTAAAATTCAAACTAACTCGTTCGACTCCCAGTACGGTAAAAGCGGCGGCGGCATTCTCAACGTCTCTCTGAAGAGCGGAACGAACCAGATACATGGAACCGGCTACGAGTTCATGCGCCGCAACGCTCTGGATGCCAACTCCTTTCAGAACAATGCCGCGGGAGTACCGAAAGCCGGACACTTCCTCGATCAATACGGCGGCTCCGTCGGCGGCCCGCTCGTGGTGCCGAAGGTCTATGACGGCCGCAACAAGAGCTTCTTTTTCTTCAACTGGGAGAGTTATCGCGAAGGCACGCCTACTCCGCTGATCCTTAGCGTGCCGCAACCGGAATTTCTCAACGGCGATTTCAGCAAGCTGGTGGATGCGAACGGAAAGCCCATCACCATCTATGACCCGAATACCGGCACAACGGACGCAAGCGGCAATTTCGTGCGCCAGCCGTTCTCGAACAACACGATTCCCCAGAACCGTCTGAACCCGTTGGCGCTCAAAATCCTCGGCTATCAGCCGAAAGCCAACACCACCACGCCCGGTTCCGCCTATTCCTTCAGCGATTTCTTTCTACAGGGCGGCACGAATCTGGACGCGGATTCTTTCTACAACTTCGTCGTCAAAGCGGATCAGAACATAGGCGACAAGAATCACGTTTTCTTCCGGTTCGCGAGCAACGACCGCACCGAGCAGCGTACCACCAACGGCCTCAAGGATGCGGTCGGCGAAGATGGGCCGCAGCCGCTGAAGCGTATCAACGACGCGGCCGTGCTCGATTGGGTAAGCACCGTCACGCCCACCCTGATTTTCAGTTCGCGGGTCGCCGCGGCCCGGTACGTCGAAGGATCCAGAACCGACGCCAACATTGGCGTCAACCCGTCCATCCTCGGCTTCCCCTCGAGCGTGACCAGCCAACTCCCGGCGCTGTTTTTCGGCCGCTACGAGTTCAGCGGCTATAACAGCCTGGGTAGCTTCCCTTCCTTCAATTACACCAACACGATCTCCTGGCAGTCCACGGTGACCAAGATCGTCGGTGCGCATGCCATCAAAGCGGGCGTGGATCTGCGCTGGATTCGCTACAACAACCTGGCGCCCGGCAACGTTTTCCGCATCACCGCGGACCAGAGCTTCACGCAGAAGGTATACAATAACGCGGATTCCAGCAGCGGCAACTCCATCGCCTCATTCCTGCTGGGCGATCTCAGCGGCGGCGGCGTTGATTACAACGCGCTGCCTGCTTACTCGCAGCGATACTTCGCCCCCTACATCCAGGACGATTGGAAGGTCACCCGCAAACTGACCCTCAATATCGGCTTCCGCTGGGATTTCAACTTCGCTCCCACCGAACGTTACAACAGGTTAAATCGCGGCTTTGATCCCAACGTCATTAATCCAGTCAACGCCGTCATCGACCGGAGCGCTTTCCCGAACTTTCCTGTCCTGAAGGGCGGCCTGCTGTTCGTGAAGCCCGGCCAGACGGATTCCAGCCTGGACCTCACCGCGCTGCAGCCCCGCATCGGCGGCGCCTACCAGCTCACGCCGAAGCTCGTGATCCGCGGCGGCTTCGGACGCTACTACATCAATCCGAACAACGATTGGATGCGCAACAGCGGCTATTCCATTACCACCAGCGTGGTCAACTCGCTCGATGGGGGCCGAACGCCCATACAAAACCTGTTGAACAATCCGTTCCCCAGCGGAGTCCAGCTGCCCCCGGGCGCAAGTCAGGGAGCGGGCACCTTTGTGGGACGCGGAATCGATTTCTTCGACCCCACGTTTAAACTGCCCTACACGGACCAGTTCACGCTCGGCTTCCAGTACCAACTCCCGCTCGCTTCCCGGCTCGGGATCTCCTACGTCGGCAACCGTGCCTATAAGCTGGAGACTGCCTCGCAGTACAACGAAGCGCCTCTCAGCTTCCGCCAGCAGTGCAACATCTTTGAAGGCGGCAACCCGCTCTTTTGCGATCAGCTGGTGTCCAATCCGTTTTACAATCTGCCGCAGTTCGCCGGGACCTCGCGCGGTACCAGCCCCACCATCTCGCGGGCTGAACTCGCGCGGCCGTTCCCCCAATTTGGCCAGCTGAACCAGCGCGGGCGCAATGACGGCAAACTCTGGTACAACGCTTTGCAGGTGGATTACGGCATCCGCGCGAAGGGCGGCCTGAACGTCACCTTCGCCTATACCTTCTCGAAGGCCATCGAACAGGGCGGCTTCGACGCGACCAATACCAGCAACGGCAATTCGAGCGGACTGAACGGCAATAACGCCAACCAGGCCTTCAATGACCCGCTTCGCTTCGTGCCCGAGCGCAGCGTCACGTCCTACGACCGGCCCAACGTATTCAAGGTGAGCGCGGTTTATGAACTGCCCATCGGAAAGGGCAAGCCGTTCCTGAACTCGAACAACGCTATCCTGAGCCGGCTACTCAGCGGCTGGGAGTACACGAACATCTTCCAGTACTCCTCCGGCCGTCCCTGGTCGCTGCCGGATAACGTGCGCTACGTTCGAGACGGCACCAACAAGGATGTCAACTGGAGTTCACCCGTGATCCAGGCGGTGCGACCTTGCGTTGCGAAGGTGAACGATAACGGCAGCATCTCGCTTCAGTCCTATAGCCAGAGCGTCTCGGGCTGCACCTTGGATAACTACAACTTCCTCATCCTTCCGCGCTATGCTCCGCGCGAGACGCCTTTCCGGACAAGCGAAGTACGGCTGGACGCCAAGCCCCAGTTCGATATGTCCCTGAACAAGACCACGATCATCAAGGAACAGATCAGCGCCCAGTTCCGCGTCGAGGCGTTCAACGTGTTCAATACCTTCTGGGCTCCGCTGCAGCAGTTCAACAACGACCCGAACAGCTCCAACTTCGGGCAGATTATCAAGGCGACCATCGCGCAGGGAAATGCCAACTTCCCCCGGCAGATCCAGCTTGGGTTCAAGTTGATCTTCTGACCGGTCCGGTATCTGCGGTGGCGTCAATCGCCGCCACCGCCCTCGTATGCGTCGGGATCTTTTTCGCCGTGCGCACACTGAAAATCTTTCTCGATCAGTACGGTTAGAGGCCCGACCTCAGCTTCTATGCCGACCTGGTCGGTCGCGGCCCACTCTTGCGCCATCGCTTCGGGTAGGCGGACCATGATTCTCCCGTTTTCATAGAGAGCGACCACGTGATCCAGATTGCGCCAGCTTTCCAGCTCGTAAATAAGTGCCGAGTCGTTCACGAACTCGATGCGTTCTTCCACGCTTCCCTGCTCCGCCAACTGCGCCACCTCACTCCGGGTCAGCCTCAGCCGCAGGGAGTTGCTCCTCATTCTCAGTTTCATAACGGATCCGCCATTCTCCCGAATAGATGTTAAATCGCTCATCGCGGACGAAACCCAATAGGGTCATATCGAACTCGCGCGCCAGATCGACTGCGAGACTCGAGGGCGCGCCGACGGCCGCGAGCACCGGGATGCCCGCTACCGCGGCCTTTTGGACCAGTTCGAAGCTGGCCCGCCCGCTGACCATCAGCAACGTGTGATGAAGCGGGGTCCGGCCCTCCAGAAGTTGCCAGCCGATCAGCTTGTCCAACGCGTTGTGGCGTCCCACATCTTCGCGCAAACCGATTACGGCTCCTTCTGCATCAAAGAGGCAAGAGGCATGGAGGCCGCCGGTTCGATCGAAAACCAGTTGGGCGCTTCGGAGCGTCGAGGGGAGTTTGTGAATGAGGGAAGAATCGAACACGGGTGTATCGCGCGGGAGGGGCTCGCACCCCTGGTTAGCCAGAGCATCGAGAGAGGACTTGCCGCATACGCCGCAGCTGGAGGTGGTATAGAAATGCCGTTCATTGGCGGAAGGATCGAAGGCGACGCCGGGAGCCATGTCGACACGGACGACGTTCGCGTCGGGCTTACCGGCTTGCTGCATGCCCGCGACATCCGCGCGCGAACTGATAATGCCTTCGGAGAAGAGAAAGCCCGCGGCCAGCTCGAAGTCGTGACCGGGGGTGCGCATGGTGATGGAGAGGCTGCGGGTGGTCCAGCGATCCGCCGCCTGGAAGCCGATGCGGATTTCAAGGGGTTCTTCAATGGCCAGGAAATCGGGATGGGGAATCGCTTTCCGGCCGTCAACAGTAAGAATGGGGTAGGAGGAAGCCTGCTCTACAATTGGAGTTAACATGTCGTTTGTCACCGTGGAAGATGCCATTGCGGAGACCCGCGCCGGCCGGATGCTGGTCGTGGTCGATGATGAAGATCGCGAAAACGAAGGCGACCTGACCATCGCCGCCGAAAAAATCACCCCTGAAATCATCAATTTCATGGCCACTCACGGGCGCGGGCTCATCTGCCTCGCGCTTACGGCCGCGCGTTGCGATTACCTGCGGCTGCCGCCGATGACGACTCATAATACATCGAACTTCGGGACGGCATTTACAGAGTCCATCGACGCATTGACGGGCGTTACCACGGGCATTTCGGCCGCGGACCGGGCACGCACGATTCTGACGGCGATCGACCCGGCGACGAACGCGGCCGATCTGGCGCGGCCGGGACACGTTTTCCCGCTGCGCGCGCGGGACGGCGGCGTGCTGGTGCGCGCGGGGCAAACGGAGGCGGCGGTGGATCTTGCGCGTCTGGCGGGACTCGCGCCCGGCGGCGTAATCTGCGAAATCATGAACGAGGACGGCAGCATGGCCCGCGTGCCGCAACTGCTGGAGTTCTGCGAGCGCCACGGTTTAAAGATGGTTTCCGTCGCAGACTTGATTCGATACCGGCTCCAACACGAACGCTATATCCACCGGCATGGCGAGGGCATTCTGCGCACGCAATTCGGAGAGTTTCGCATGATTTCCTATGCGAGTGAGGTGGGCTCGGAGACGCATCTTGCGCTGGTGCGCGGCGACGTGAGCGGCCGGGAAGGCGTCCTGGTTCGAATGCATTCGCATTGCGTCTTCGGGGACGTGTTCGGCTCCACTCAGTGCGATTGCCACCAGTTGGTGCACGAGTCGTTGCGGCGGATTGGCGAGGAAGGGCGCGGTGTGTTGGTGTACCTCCATCAGACAGGGCCGGGAATGCGAATACAAGCAGAATCCGGCGGCATTGACACGCTCCTGCCGCACGACCGCGACCAGGCACGGGCGGGCGGTTTGGCGGCGCAGCGACAAATGCAGCACGAGATTGGGATAGGGGCGCAGATTCTATCGGATCTTGGGCTGCACCGGATCAGGCTTTTGACCAATCACCCGCGGAAGGTAGTGGCGCTGGCGGGATTCGGGATACATATCGAGGAGCAGGTGCCCATCAGCGGGGTGGAGTTGGAGAGCACGCGTCAAAAATAGTTCGAACCCGCAGCCTTTCCCGTTCGTTTAGGATTCCAGAGGAGCTTTATGCGACAAACCGCTTTCCTAGCCGCTTTCTTCAGTTCCGCGGTATTCCTTTCCGCCGCAGACCCGACGCTGTTGAACATGATCATGCCGGATGCAAAGGTCGTTGCTGGCGTCAATGTCAGTAAGGCCGAGACGTCTCCGTTCGGGCAGTTCGTGTTGCGGTCGATGCCGACGACGGACAAGGGCTTCGAGCAGTTTGTCACGACGAGCGGATTCGACCCGCGCACGGACTTACAGGAGCTCCTGGTGGCGACGAACGCCACTCCAAAGACCGGCATCGTTCTGGCGCGAGGTAAATTCAACGCGGCGCAGCTATCGAGCGCGGCGGTGGCAACCGGCCACTTCACCACTTCGGTCTACAATGGCGCGCAATTGATCACGCCGGTGAAGGCGGGTGCGGAGGCGATGGCGATCATTCTCGATTCCACCCCCTCGACGATTGCCGTGATGGGAGATCCGGCCAGCGTGAAGGCTGCGATCGACCGGCGCAAGACGTCGAACCCTGTAAATCCCGTGCTCGCGGCCAAGGTCGCTTCGTACGGTGCATCGGACGCGTGGAGCGTGTCGGTTGCGCCCCTTTCGTCCTTTGGCGGGCCCGGTTCCGCAAATCCGCTCGGCGGCTCAATGCAAGGGGATCTGCTGAAGAAGGTGCAGGCCAGCAGCGGCAGCATTACATTCACTTCGCCGATCCAGATAACGGGTGAAGCGGTCGCGGATACTCCGCAGGACGCTTCCGCTCTCAGCGACGTGATCAAGTTCCTCGCCTCCATGATGCAAAGCTCGGTTCAAGATAAGGCCGGCGCGGGAGCGCAGGTAGCAACGCTCTTGCAGAACTTGAGTGTGACTACCGATCAGAACACGGTGAAGGTTGCCTTGTCGATCGGCGAGACGGACCTTGAGAACCTGATTAAGAGCCGCAAATCCCACGGAGCCGGCGTCATCTAGATCACCTTTGGCCCCGCGATTGCTCAACGCGCTAGCGGGGCCAATGCTGCATTTTCTGCTCCGGCAAAAGGTTACCGTGGCGGAAGACGATCTTACAGACCTTCGAGCAAAAATTGCACAGCTCGAAAGACAATTAGCGGACCAAGGCCGGACTGATGCTGCCTTGCGGGAGAGCCGGGATTTATTCCAGGCCTTCATGGGAAACAGCCCGATCGCGGCGTTTCTCAAGGACAAGGACGGTAAGTACGTCTACGCCAATCGCACCGTCGATCGCCTCATCGGTAAGGGCTTCGGGCAGTGGTGGAACAAGTCGGACGCCGACCTTTGGCCGACCGATGTGGCCCGCAAGTTTCGAGAGAACGATCTTCGAGCCCTGGAAACAAATAGCACGATCGAAGTGTCCGAAACCGTTCCGCAACGGAATGGTGACCGGCATTTCCTGGCTCTCAAGTTTCCCTTTGCGACGTCAGTAGGCAATCGTTACCTTGCGGGGATCTGGCTCGATATTACAGATCGCGTGCGTCTCGAAAAGGAACGCATAACTCTCCTGGAACGCGAACGGAGCGCCCGTGAGCAAGCCGAGACAGCGCTGGTGGTCCTGCGCCAGACCGAAGCTCGCCTGCAGCGCCTGTTCGATTCCAATGTGATCGGCATTATCGAGATCAATAGCGAGCGGATTCTGGATGCCAACAACTCATTCCTGCGAATGATCGGGCGGGAGCGCGAATGTCTCGAGAGCTGCGGTTTGAGCTGGCGCGAGCTGACGCCTCGCAAATACCACGCGATCGACGATCTGGCGATTCAGCGGCTGCTAAGGGATGGATCCTTTCAGCCATTTGAGAAGGAACTGCTGCGCAGCGACGGCAGCGTTGCGCCGGTATGGATCGGCGGCGCGCTGCTGAACGAACCTCCCGAATGGACCTGCGTGGCTTTTGTCTTAGATTTAACGGAGCGCAAGGATCTGGAGGCGCAATTTCTGAGCGGGCAGCGGCTGAAATCCCTTGGCCTTCTCGCGGGAGGCGTGGCGCACGACTTCAACAATCTGCTGACCACCATTATGGGAAACGCGAGCCTCTCGCTGGAGGCGTTGACGCCAGAGCACCCCGCGTACCGGCAGCTGGAGGAGGTTCTGCGGGCGAGCCGTATGGCTTCCGACCTGACGCAGCAGCTAAAGGTCTATTCGGGCAAGGCGGGCGGCGGAGCGAAGGCGGTCCAGGTTTCGGACCTGGTGCGCGATATCAGCGGTTTGATCGAGGTGGCGATCCCGCGGAAGATCGATTTGCGGCTCGATCTGGAAGCAGGGCTGCCGCCAATCGTGACCGATCCGGCCCAGATCCAGCAGGTGGTTTTGAACCTGGTGATCAACGCCGCCGACGCGATCGGCGAGAAGCCTGGAACGATCGGAATCGCGACCCACTGCCGCGATTACGCGAGCACGGAACTGGCAGCGATGACGCTGAGCGGGGATTTGCCTGGCGGGCCGTACGTCAGCTTCGAGGTGTCCGATACCGGTTGCGGGATGACGGACGAAGTGAAGGGGCGGATATTCGATCCGTTGTTCACCACGAAAGCGCGCGGAGTCGGGCTGGGGCTCGCGCCGGTCCAGGGAATTGTTCGCAGCCACCACGGCGCCTTGAACGTGAAGAGCAAACCGGGCCAGGGCGCCGTCTTTACCGTGCTGTTCCCGGCGAGCAAAGAGGAACCGAAGGAGCCGGACCTGGCGGCACCTTCCGACCTCGAGGGCAGCGAGTTGGTGATGATCGTGGATGACGAGATCAGCATCCGGAGAATGGCCGAGGCGACGCTGACGCGATTCGGCTACCGCGTGGTCACCGCGAGCAACGGGCGAGAAGCGGTGGAGCTGTTCGGCCGCATTGCGAATGATGTATCGCTCGTGATTCTGGACATTGCAATGCCGGAGATGGGCGGCGAAGAAGCGTTAGATCACATGCTCGCGATCCGGCCCGAGGCGCGGATCGTTTTCTCGAGCGGGTACAACGAGTCCGAAACGATGATGCGCCTGGAAAGTTACGGTTTTATACCAAAGCCTTACACATCGCGGCAATTGGCGGAACAGATCAGAGAGTTTCTGCCGAAGAAAGCGTGAGTTCGAAGTAGAGCGAGCCGGCGACCGGGTTTAGCCGGTACGGCGGAATCTCCCGGAATCCCAGGCGGCGATAGAGCGCGATGGCTTCGTGCATGGCTGGAAGCGTATCGAGGCGCATGGAACTGTATCCGATGATGCGGGCTTCGGCGATCATTGCCACGGCAAGGCGGCGGCCAAGGCCCAGGCCGCGAAATGCCGGGCGCACATAGAGGCGCTTTAGTTCGCAGACGGATTCAGATAGAGGACGAAGCCCGACGCAGGCGGCCGGTTGACCATTTTCATATGCTATGTGAAGGCGGCCGCGAGGCGGCGCGTAATCGCCGGGCAGCGTTGCGAGTTCGTGCTCGAAGTTCTGGAAGCAGAGATCGATTCCGAGCTGCGCGGCATATTCCTGAAACAACTCGCGCGCGTGATCAGGATCCGCCATGCGACGGCTTCTCCTTGTCTTTGGGCTTCTTCGTCCTGTCCGGCGGATTCAGGATGATGAAGCCGCTGTAGACCGGATAAGGATAGTAAACTTCCACGGGTTCGATGACTTCGACCACGGCCGGCTGGGGAGTCGGCCCGGGCCGCGGAGGCGAGAGCAGCTTGGCGGCTGGAGGTTGTGGAGCCGGGGTTGGAGCAGGCGCATGATCGACATAGCTGATGCCGGGAATGGAGATGCTGTCGGCGGCGAATGAGATCAGTTTGGTTCCGGCGGCGCGAAGCGGCTCGCGGGCTGCATCCAGGCGCGCGGCGACCAGCGGCGGTGAAGGCAGCGCGACAGTGAAGGCGGCAGCAGTGAGAAGGTCCTTCGGCTTGGGGAGATCGGCCGAGGGGGCGAATACTGTCGTTCCGGGAGTGAAACGACCGAGCGTGGTGTTCAGCGCGGCGAACTGGCGTGGAGGCGCGGCTCCGCGCCAGTCTTCCCCGGGCGCCAGCGGGCCCCAGGCGGTGAAGTTCCGGGCGGTCATCCAGTAGACCTCGCCGGGTTTGAAGGTTGCGCGGCTGCCGGGCGACCAAACCCAGCCGAGTGAAGCGTGCTGCAACCAGCGGCCGTAGTGATAAGGCTTCCAGCCCCATGGTTCGGCGGCGATCCAGGTATATCCGAGCTCGTCGTACCAGCGCCATTCGCCAGTCTGGAACGGCGCCCAGCCATCGGAGACTTTCGGTTTCCATACGAGGCCGAAGGCGTCGGTCTGCATCCAATTGCCGGCGTGCTCCAGTTCAGTCGAGCGCTGGTCGGACCATTTGTCGGATTCGAGCTCGGGGATTTCACGAAGGAGATTGAAGCGGGCTCGATTGGCCGGGTTGAGGGTGACCATCTGGCCGTGGCGGAGTTCGATCTCCGCTGTAGGAGTGGAGAAGCGAACCGCTCCTTCGAGGACCGCTATTTCGGTCGTGTTGTCCGAGACGACGAAGCGAACCCGGGACGCGTGACGGAGTGCGATCTGAGCTCCGGGGAGGGCGATTCCGAGGGAATCGTTCTCGTGCGGTTTGCCGGTGAAATACGCCGTTCCGTGATCGAGCGAGATCAGCGTGATTCGCTGACCGGTGGAGAGCTGCGAGTAGTCCGAAATTTCGGCCAGCGCGTCGTCGACGAGGCGGAGGGCGCTGCCTTCATCGAACTCGACTTCGACCCGGGAGGATGCTTCGCTCGAGATCCGTGAAGACTCAACCAACGGAATGTTGCGGGCGGCTTGTAGCCAGGGATCCGAGGCATGGACCTGGACGTGGACGCCGCCCTCGATTTCACCGACGCGCGCGAAACGGGCCGGACCCGCCCACAGAACTCCCGGAAGCAGGACCAGCAGCCACTTGCGGGCGCGTTGCATCGTCAGGTATGACGCGGGGCGTCGTTACTTCGTTGAACTGGTGATTGCGGTCTTTTTGCGGACGGGCGTCTTGCTCGCCGGTTCCTTGAGAAGCGCGTCGATGCTCGCGCGGACGTTGGTTTCCGGGTCCTGCAGATACTTCTCCTCACCAACGATCTGCTGGCGGATCACGCCTTTGCGGTCGATGAAGACGAGGATCGGTACAAAATACGGGTGCTGCGGATCGTCGGGCTGCTGCAGGAACTCGAGCACGGTGAGTTTTTGATTCGAGCCCGCGGGAAAGCCGTTCACATAAGTAGCGGCGAAGGAGCCGGCGAGCTTATCGGAATCGAGATTGAATGCACTGGCGAGCACCTGCACGCCCTTCGCGGCGTACTCTTTCTGGATGCCGCTCAGAGTACCCATCATCCGCTGGCAATGGGGGCAGGTCGTGAAGACAAATGCCACCACGACCGTCTTGCCCCGGTAGCTGCTGAGCAGCTTCTGCGAACCGTCGGGCATGCGGATAGCCAGCTCGGGGGCCTGGCGGGGAACCTGAGCCGAGAAGGCCGCGCCTGCGGCGAGAACGAGGGCGAGGACGGATTTCATCATTCTTCTATGATTGAAGCATGAAAGACGCCGCGCTGTTGCAGCATATCCTTAAGCTTCCGCACGGTAAGGCCAGTTTGAAGCACCTGGTGCGCGAATTGCGTACCAAAGGCGCCGAGCGGGAGAAGCTGGAAGCGGCGCTGGAACGGCTGGTCGCGCGCGGGGATTTGATGGAATTGCGAGCGGACCACTATGCGGCAACCGCGAGCGGGCGGGAGTTCGCGAGCGGGCGGCTGAGCATCCATCGGGACGGGTATGGATTTCTGATTCCGGATCGGAAGATCGATGGAATTCAGGGTGACATATTTATACCCGCGGACGCGACGCGAGCGGCGATGCATGGGGATCGGGCAATCGCGCGCATCAAGCGAATCGAAGCGGATGGGCGTGCCGATGGCGAGATCGTCAAGATTCTGAAGCGCGCGCACCAGACGGTCGTGGGGGAGTTCCAGGCTGGGCGGAAGGGCTATTTCGTCGTTCCGCAGGATGAGCGGCTGCGGGACTGGATCGAGATTCCGGAGGACATGGCAATTCCGCGCTCCGGGCCCCGGGATCGGATTGGGGCGGCTCCGATTACGGTGACCAGCCCGGCCGAACTGGTCGGGATGATCGTGAACGTCGAGGTGCTGGAGTTCGCGACGGACGGACGGCGCGGCGAAGGCGCCGTGGGGCGTGTGGTCGAGATCCTGGGGCACCCGGACGATTTCGGGGTGGACGTGGAGATCGTGATCCGCAAGCACCATCTGCCGCACCATTTTCCGCCGGAGGTGCTGGAGCAGGCGCAGAACACGCCGGCGATCATTACATCGGAAGAGATGGCCGGGCGGCGGGATTTTCGAGACATGCCGATCGTGACGATCGACGGCGAGACGGCGCGGGATTTCGACGATGCCGTGTGGGTGGACCGGCTGCCGAACGGCCACTTCGCGCTGCATGTGCATATCGCGGACGTGAGCCACTATGTGCGCCCGGGGTCGCCGATCGATGAAGAAGCGAGAATGCGCGGGACGAGCGCTTACTTCCCGGACCGGGCGGTGCCGATGCTGCCTTTCGAGCTTTCGACGGATATTTGCAGCCTGAAGCCGCAGGCGGACCGGCTGGTGCTTTCGGCGCTGATGGAATTCGACCGGCAGGGCGACATGGTGAAGCAGGAGTTTTGCCGCGGGGTAATCCGCAGCGCGGAGCGGATGACTTATACGAACGTGCATCTGGTGCTGGAGGGGGACAAGGCGCAACGCGAGCGCTATGCGGCGCTGGTTCCACGATTCGAGATGATGCAGGAACTGGCGCTGGTGTTGAACCGGAAACGTCAGCGGCGCGGGTCGATCGATTTCGATATGCCCGAGGCGCTGATCGAGTTCGACGAACTGGGCGCGATGACGGGAGTGGCGAGGGCGCAAAGGAACATCGCGCACCGGATTATCGAGGAGTTCATGCTGGCGGCGAATGAGGCGGTCGCGGCGCATCTGGAGAAAGCGGTACCGGCGTCGATTTACCGCATCCATGAGATCCCGGACGCGAAGCGCGTGATGGATTTCGAAGAAGTGGCGCAGCATTTCGGCGTGTCGCTGGGGGTGGCGACGCCGGTGAAGAAGTTCAGCTATACGGCGCGCCATCGGGACGGAACGAAGGCGCGGCGAGAGATCGCTACGCTGAATGAACCGATCAAGATCACGTCGCGCAATTATCAGAAGCTGGTGGCGAAGATCGAGGGGCGGCCCGAGGAGCGGATCCTGACTTACCTGATGCTGCGGAGCTTGAAGCAGGCGCGGTACAACACGGTGAACGTGGGGCACTTCGCGCTGGCGGCGGATTTCTATACGCATTTCACGTCGCCGATTCGAAGATACCCGGATCTGATTGTCCACCGTCTGCTGGCGGGTACGTTCGATGGGAAAACTTACTCGAACGAGGACGAACTGCAGGAAATCGCGGACGGGTCCAGCCAGACGGAGCGGCGGGCGGCGGAGGCCGAACGCGAACTGGTGGAGTGGAAGAAGACCAAATTCATGGTGGACCGCGTGGGAGACGAGTTCCGCGCGCTGGTGATCAGCACGACGAAGTACGGGATGTTCGTGGAGTTGGAGGATCTGTTTATCGAGGGGCTGGTGCCGATTGAATCGCTGCCCGGGGAGCGGTTCGCGTATTACGAGAATACGCGCAAGATCGTGGGGCAGCGGACACGGCGGGAGTTTTCGATTGGGGATGAGGTGACGGTGGCGCTGGATCGTGTGGATCCGGCGGAGCGGAAGCTGCAGTTTTCTCTGGTGGAGCCTGAGGTGAGGCAGCGGACGAAGAAGGGGAAGAAAGGGGGAAAGTAACCCCCGGTCACGCGTGAGTTTTTGTAGCTTGTCGGGTGGTTCTTCGCCCGCGCGGAGTTGGGGCGTGGGTATGCGATTTGCGGGTTTGAGGGAGAAGGTTGCCACCGGTTGGATTTTAGCGGATGGATGGGACGGTGAAGGGCGGTGGGATGGGTAAGTTGTTGAGGGATTGGGGATTATGGGGGTGTTGCGGCTGTGACGGATTTTTCGGCTCGCCTCGCTCGTGCTTGGCGAGTTCGCGGTTGTAGCTCGGAATTTGATCGAGCATAAACGTTATCTTGAAGTAAGGCCAGGTGGGGAAGACGTACTGAAAGAGGGAAGCCATGACCATCGAACTCAAACCGGAAGATCAGCGCGTGATTGAGCAGGCTGTTCACCTGGGGGGCTACAACGATTCCAGTGAGGTAATCAGCGCAGCGCTGGAAATGTTCGCCGAAGATCTCGAGGATGTGGCCGTGGCGAAGGCCAGAGAACAAGAGCCGCGCTCCACATTGGCGGAGTGGAAGCTGAGCTCCGCAAGCTTGGCAAATTGTAACTGACGGCCTATCTCGTCACCTTTGCGGTTTCCGCTAAAAAAGAACTGCGCGATTTACCGCGAGATGTGGTCGGGCGGGTCCTTCCCAAAATCCGTGACCTGGAAGATATCCCGCTCCCTTCCGGTGCAAAAAGCTTCACGGCACACAAAATTACTGGCGCATTCGAGTGGGAGACTACCGGATCGTTTACAGCATCGATGACACAGGAAAAACGGTGAACATCACGCGCATTGCTCACCGCAGCGAGGTTTATGAAAAATGATGGTTTGCGCCGGCAAATCCTGCTCCTCGAATCACGTCGAAGCTGCAATTTGATCCAAGACAAAGGACACGCGTATTATCCCCATGCCAACAGCTACTGCAAAACCGCTGCCTGTTCCTGTCTGCTCCATCGTCGGCAATGTATTGGGCAGCTATACCTACGCGCACAAAGCCATCGACAGGATGTTTTATGAGGCTGGGGCCGTGGGTGATGTCCCTTCCGGTAGCTGCGTCGTCAAATGCCAGAGTTGGCTGAAGCGATTGCATGATGAGGTTCCCAATCCCGGTGCCGTGCTCGGCAAAGTCATTGAGGAATTCATGGAAGTGGACAACCCTTACAAAGCAGAGGAACAGGAAACGGGCCGCAAAGCGATTCGGGATGTGCTGGCCCGTTTCGGCCTCTCATATCGCACAGGCGGGCTTATCTTGGGAGCGGCCACGGCGCTTCCTACAAAATCGCCTGTGCAGCGGCGCGCGTGAGTTAAAGAAGCGAGCAGTAAGTAAATTCGACTCGGCGGACGGATTGGGCGCTGAAAACAGGCGGATAAGCTGTTGAGGAATTGGGGAAATATCGGAATATTGCGGCAGTGACGGGAATTTCCAGAGGTCTCCGAGGCTGCATTTATTGACATGCGAGATGCCGCTATCTATCGTATTTCAGGGAGACAATTTCATAAATGCCGCAAACTGTAACCGTCGATATCATCGATCATTATCCTGACTGGATGAGCAAGGCTTACGCCGCGCTCGAAAACGTCAGCCTGCACGAACTTCCTCTTGCGGGGAGTCACGACGCGGGCGCCTATGATATCAGCACGGGCAGCCAGGCTCAGGGCGCCAACATCACAACTCAGCTCGCATGCGGTTTTCGATATTTTGATTTCCGCGTGTGCGTCAACAATGGCGTTTTTTACGCGGTTCATGGCGCGGCGACCACGAACAATAATTACGCCGCAATCGCTTCCAGAAGAGACGCGGCTTTCAAAGAGACCGGGAAACAATTCATTTTCGACGACATCAAAAACTTCTGTAAGTCTCACCCGAAGGAACTCGTCATTCTTCATTTCAGCCATTTCGTGGGAAGTGGCAGTCAGAAATTTAGCAATCGGGACGAAAAGGACTTCGCACAACTTATCCGGGAATATTTTTCGGGAATGCTGATTCCGCGACACAGATGGCAGTCGTACGGTGACTGTATAAGGGCCGGCCAGCAGGTGGTCGCGATTGTGGATGACGATGCCACATGGTATCCGGGTCCGTCGGACAATGCAGGGCTGTGGAGTACAAAGGACTGCTTTAAGGACCGGTACTCAAATAAGTATTTCGATATTACGGGCGGCGCGGCTTTTAACAATCTGCAGGCGAAGATCGACTATACGCTGCAGGATCAGGAAGACTATCTGATGCGGGGAGGCAGCGACCACCGCGACCCGCATAAGTTCTGGGTCACGCAGGCCGTGCTCAATTATTCCGCCGTACCGTATCAGGGGCACAGCCAGAACTACCACGGCGCCAAAGTGATGAACCCGCAGTTTCGGAAGGCATACGGGAACTGGCGCCAGGGTCGCCGCAAGGACGGAACGCCCGACTCTAATCTGCGAAAGCCCAACATTTTGCTTATGGACTATGCGGGCCATTTCCTGGGTCCGAAGCTTAACGATCCCCTGCACCTGTTCTGAACCCAACAGCGGCGCCGGCGCCGCATTGCGCACCGCCCTGGCTCGTTAGCTGCCGCTAAGAGAACACCAGCAGTCGTGAAAAGCAGCGCAACATCCGCAGAGCGGCAGAGTTAATCCTTCTGACTGTCCCCGCGACCCACTATCATGAAGGGTGAAAAGGAATGAGCATCATGCGGCATTGTACAAGTGTGAAAGCAATCCTGTGCCTGCCGGTCCTGTTCGTTTCTTACGCCTCGGCCGATGAGGCCGCCGACCGCATCGCCATCGACCGTGCTATTGCCGCTCTCAACGAGATGCCGCCACGAGCCACACTTTTCACGGAGGATAGCTCCTCCGAACTTGAGCGCCTGCCGAACGTCAGAGCTGTGGCATTCAGAATTCTAAGGCCGTCAGGCGATCTGGTGTCCTTGCCCCGAACCGATCATCCCAGCGTCACGATTTCGCACGAGCCTTGGGGCGAAGCAACAATAGCCCTAGCGCCCATGTCCCCTCCGGCGCTGGAAATCCTCAACCCCCGGATTGTGAGCAGCACAATCAGGTTTATCACGCCTAATGTAGCGCTGGCTGATGGGGAATGGACGTATAAAGACGGCGCGACGACGCAGAGTACACCGCTATTATTCGTGATGAAGAAAGAGGGAGACAGTTGGAAGATCGCGTCTCTCCGGGTGCTGACGCTACATTGAGCGCAGCTCTTCCGGATGTATGAGAAAGCAATCCGACACAGAGAAGGCATCGGTGCGGCACTAGTCCCGGACAGGTTCTTTGGTGGCGTCGGGGCTCTCGCAATGGCAACCAACGGGCTTGCATCATCAACGATGTTGTCCCGATTTCGGAGCCACTTCTCAATGGCGTTCCTGCCGTTCCAAAGTGGTGGACTCGACCGCAACGGATTTTAGTATCCAAGGAAGATGAGGCGGAAGCATCTGCGCTAATCGAGCCGCTCAAGTATCCGTTGGATGACGAAGAAGGGAAGAGCGCAACCACACGAATTTGAAGTTAATCGTGCGTTTCACAAAGCACCCATTCTGAAACATTTGGGCGGCGGGCGGACGCGGCTATCGGGCCTTTAAGGTTTGAGCGATTGCTGCTTTTGTGGAATCAATCACCATATCAACCGGGCCATCCATGTAGTGTGCGGCTGGGGGGCTTTGATCCCAGCTCGCGCCTGCCGCATACACGGACACGGAATCCCACACGATGCTTTTCCGGTCATGTTCACCTAGCGCGTGCGAGAGCAGCCGCTCCTTATCCCAAAATTGCGTTGCCCGAGCGTCCTTAATTCGTTTCAGCGCTGCCGTGGACGGTGCGCCCCAATCGGTCGCCAGCACGGGTTCCCACACGATCAAGGCTTTGACGCGTTTGCCCGAAAACCCTTGCAGGATTTGCTCGACTGCGGAGGCCCCCCGCAGACATTCCGTTCAAGTAGGCGACAAGAGCACCAGCAGGCGAACATCGTCCTTCGCATCATTGAAGGCCGTTTTCAGCCCGGCGAAGTTCTGCGGCGTGAGATAGGCTAGCGGAGGCTGTCCCGCTGGCGTTCTGGTCCCGCCATAGAAGTACAGGCCCGCGCCGAGCGGCGCCAGCAGCAGCACGATAATCAGCAAGAGCCGATTGCGTTGCATCTTCATCTCGCTAGCAAGTCGGCGGCGGCTTCGGCCATAACTTGCGGAAAGAACACCGACAAGGCAACCACTACCGCGGATGTCCACAACAACAGCGAGCTTAGAAGGTTCGGGCGGCAACGGCATCGCTTCGCCCGCCATGCCTGATAGAACCCATAAACAATAAAAGCTACGGACACACCGAGCAGATAAGGCCGCATCGTCGTGAGCAGCGCCGAACTGCCGGCAGCACCCGCCGCAAAAATAAAGGGCAAAATTGGCAGGCAGCAGCTTGACGCGGCAACGACGCTGCCGAGCGCTGCCAGCCCTGCTAGCGCCGTTCGTTTGCTGCGCCCCTGTGCAGTCAGCACTTATTAATAAACCTCCCGCAAGGCTGCACGGATCATGTCCACGGACGGCAGTCCTCCTCGATAGCAGCGGCAGGCAAGGCCGATGCTGGCCGCGCCACGCTGGGCGGGGTCAATATCCTTACCATTAACACGGATGGTCGGGGAGCCGAGAAAGCCCGCCGTGGCAGGTTCCGTGACTTCGCGCTCGATAATTTCTGCGTTGACGCCCTCTTGCTCGATCACCGTCCGCAGCCGCTCGACGGCGGGAGGATGGTTCGGGCATCCCGCAAAATACAGCACTTCGACATTCATCATGAGTCCATTCCTTCGTTGCGGGCTATTTCTGCCAGCACGCGGCAGCCGCCCGGATGCGCATCGCCGTTTTGCGTTAGCTGGTGTTCGCACGTTCGCAGACGGCCCGCCAGGTCAAGCTCTAAAGCTCTAAGCTGAGCGATTTTGTTTTTTACAACGGCAACTTTGCTCTGTAGCAGGTTCCGCATATGGGAACAGCTTCCGGTTTCCTCGTTCCGAAGGATAAGCAGTTCCCGAATCTCGTTCAATGAAAAGCCAAGCTCCTGCGCACGGCGGATGAACTGAATGGCTTGAATATCTGCCGCCGTGAAAAGCCGGAAGCCGCCGTTACTGCGAGAGGCCCGCTTTAGAAGCCGCTGCTTTTCGTAAAACCGGATCGTATCAACAGTCAGGCCCGTTTGTTCCGCCACCTTGCCGATCTGCATTCCGTGAACACCTTTGCTTGATACAGCATAAACTCTGGAGTGCACTCCAGAGTCAAATCTGAACAGAGGGGCAATCTGTTTAAACGCGCTTACGGGTTGCAGAGGATCCTTTGGGGAACCCGGCGACCTTTGTCCGTGAATACGGAAATGGCTATAAACTGGAATTGACGGCGATGGAGTTCGCCAAAACCGCCTGCGAGGGCTGATGACTCCTACCACCTAACGGCTGGAGTCTATTTTGCAAACAGTTCTCCTGATTTCACTCGGCGCAATCATCGGGGCGAACCTCCGTTACTTCGTCGCGCAGTATGTCGCCAAGCTCATCCCTTCGAGCTTCCCCTTCGGCACGCTCATCATCAACATCTCCGCGAGCTTTATTCTCGGCTTCTTCCTTATCTGGACCAGCGAGCGGGTGCTGGCGGACCCACGCTGGCGTGTGTTTCTTGCGGTGGGATTCTGCGCGACCTATTCCACGTATTCCAGTTACGCCTTTGAGACATTCGCGCTTTTTGAGAAAGGACAATTCTCGTTGGCCGCGCTGAATTTTCTGGTTACGAATCTGGTGTGCTTCGTCGCGGTCGCGCTCGGCGCCGCACTGGCTCGAAGTGTATAGCGAGAGGTTTTGCAAATGAAGACCGCCGTCCAAGTCACGATGTACCTGAACGAATCAGACAAGTGGAATCAGATTTTGCAAATGCTTCGGCGTGAGAACGTCGCCGGGGCCAGTGCGTTCCATGCGGTCGCCGGGTTTAACGGTAGAAATCACGTTCACACGTCAGGCCTCGTGGAGGCCGGTGGTAATCTCCCGGTCGTCATTGTGTTTGTGGATTTCGAGGAACATGTCAGCCGGGTGCTTCCTAAGCTGTTCGAGTTGGCGCCCCACAGGCTCATCGTCCGCGAGAATGTCACGATTGAACAAGGCACTCTCGAATAGCGGTTCGGGGCAGGCATGTTACCGGGTTTCACTTACCGGCGCGGCAGGCTAACTTCGACACTGAACTTCATCCACTCGATCTTGCCAAGCTTGTCATCGGGCGTGTCGCCCGAGTGGCTGATTCTTGAATCGGTGATCCAGAGACGGCCTTTCCCCAGTAACGAGGACCCGAGCTTCGCTAACGCCTCCTCGTATTTCTGCGGCGTTGCCGTATTAGACCCCAGCACGATGGTGAGCCGCTCAAACTCGGTC
>JAOAPQ010000154.1 GCA_025462965.1 Bryobacterales bacterium | reverse complement strand
AGCAAAGATCCGCTCCTGCATGCCATCATGCGCAACACCATCGCGCCCGTGCTGATGAATGCGGGTTTCCGCGGCAACGTGATCCCCGGCTCGGCCGAAGCGACGCTCAATTTCCGAACCATACCCGGCACGAACGTCGACGAACTGGTGTCCGAAATAAAGGCCGTAATCAACGACCCGCGCGTCGAGGTTACCCAGGCGCTGGGGCGCGGCATGCCCGGCGGCAGTGCAACCTACGCCGCCTACCTGAAGTTGGCCCGCACCATGAAGCCGTCCGGCAAGGACACGGACCTATTCCGATCCCTGGTGAAACAATCGAACGCGGTCTTCCCTGGCGTTCCCGTCACCACCTATCTATTTCAGGCCGGCACGGACGCCATGGCATGGCGCAGTAAGGGCATCCCCGTCTACGGCATCTATCCGTATCCGATTAGCGCGGACGACCTGACCCGCATGCATGGCAACGACGAGCGTGTAAGCATCAAATCGCTCCAACAAGGCACCGACCTGATTTACAAGACCCTATTGGAGGTAGCTGGTAAATGATTCGTATTCATACAGTAGGTTTCGGCCTGTTGCTTCTTTCCTCGCACGCCTTTGCCCAAACCACTTACAAACTCCCCGCCACGCCGAAGACCGTCGTAGTCGGCTTCTACTCCGCTGGCGTCCCTCCGGCCATCAAGATCAAATCCGGCGACACCGTGGAAATCGGAACCGTCTCCGGCAACGCCAAGCGCCTGGCCGAGAGCGGAGCCAAAGATATCCCGCAGGCGCTCTACGATATCAACGAGCAGGTCAAAGATAAGGGACCCGGCGGCCACATCCTCACCGGCCCCGTCTACGTCGAAGGCGCTGAGCCCGGGGATGTCCTCGAAGTCCGCATCAAAAAGATCGATCTTGCCGTCCCGTTCGCATACAACGCCTTCCGGCCCGGCTCGGGCTTCCTCCCCGACGAATTCCCGTACTCGCGGATGAAAGTCATTCCGCTCGATCGCGAACGCATGATCGCTCACTTCGCGCCGGGCATTGAAATCCCGCTGCATCCGTTCTTTGGCAGCATGGGTGTCGCCGGTTCCGAAGGGCCGCAGCGCCTCAACAGCACCGCGCCCTGGTATCACGCCGGCAACATGGACAACAAGGACCTGGTCGCCGGAGCGACGCTCTACATTCCCGTGCAGGCCAAAGGAGCCTATTTCGAAGTGGGCGATGCGCACGCCGGACAAGGTAACGGCGAGGTGGATATCACCGCCATGGAGACATCGCTCAACGGCACGTTCCAGTTCATTGTCCGCAAGGACATGCACCTGCGCTGGCCGCGCGCCGAAACGCCCACCCGCTACATCACCATGGGCTTCAACGAAGATCTCACGGAGGCCACCAAAATGGCCGCCCTCGAGATGATCGATTTCTTAGTCACCGAAAAACACCTGTCGCGCGACGACGCATATATGCTCACCAGTGTCGCGGCAGACCTCGACATCACGCAGCTCGTCGATACCAAGAAGGGCGTCCACGCCAGTATCGCGAAGGCCATCTTCACACCTTCCGCGAGGACTACTCAATGACCTTCAGAATCGCAGCGCTTGGAGCAGTAGTAGCAGGCCTGTGCACGGCGCAGGTAACATCCATCACCGGCAAAGTAGCGGACGTATCCGGAGGCTCTGTTGTCGGAGCGAAAATCACCGTCACCCCGAAAGGCGGCGGCGTAACCCAATCCACGCTTTCGAACGCTTCCGGCATCTTCGTGGTGCCGGCGCTCGACGCGAAGGATTACCTTGTGCGGGTCGAGATGCCCGGCTTCGGCCCGGTGGAGAAGACGCTCACGCTTCTTGTCGGCCAGACCATCACGCTCGATCTCACCCTGCGCCCCGCTTCCACCAGCTCGACAATTGATGTCTCCGCCGATGCCGCCGTCATCGACACCAGCTCCTCGCAGGTGGGCGGCAACATCGATTCCAAGCAGATGAAGGACGTTCCCCTCAACGGCCGCAACTGGATGGAACTGGCGCTGCTCGTCCCCGGCATCACCCACAACGCCGTAGGCTTCACTCCGCTTGGCACCACCGATAGCGGCAAGTTCCAGATCAACGTGGATGGCCAGCAGGTGACGCAAAACAGCGCCGGATCATCCTTCGGCCAGCCGCAGTTCAGCCGCGACGCTCTCGATCAGTATCAGATCATCACCAACCGCTTCGACGCCACGCTCGGCCGCTCTTCGCAGATCCAGATCAACGCGCAGACCAAATCCGGCACCAACCAATTTCACGGTTCCGGCTACGGCTATTTCCGCAATGACGTCTTCAACGCAGCCGATCCCATCGCGCAAAAAGTGCTCCCGTTCAGCGATCAACAGTACGGCGGCACGGTGGGGGGACCCATCCTGAAAGACAAGCTCTGGTTCTTCTTCGGCTACGAAGGCGAGCACCAGCCCGGCACGTTGTTCCTCACGCCCACCGGCTTCGCGGGGACGTCGTTCACCTACCCCACCACTCTCAAGACCAATAGCTATCTTCTCCGCGGCGATTACCAGATCAATTCCAACGACCGCATCTCCGCGCGCGCCAGCGGCTACACCTGGGCGAATCCGTTCAGTATCACGACGGGCGGCACCTCACATCCCTCGCGCGCCGCCGACCAGACACGCACGTCTTACAGCATGTTCCTGACCTGGACCCGCATCTTCGGCCCCGGCGTCGTGAACGAAGTCAAGGGCGGTTACAACCACTTCGATTGGGACAACGAAGCGCTTTATCCCACCATTGAAATGCGCTTCCCCAGCATCACCATCGGCGGACCATATAACTATCCGCAGCACTTCGTGCAGAACGTGCAGCAATACCGCGATGACCTGTTCTGGCTCAAGGGTAAGCACAGCGTCAAGACCGGCGCCGAGTACCTCTACGACAAACACACCGGCATCTTCCAGCAGAACCTGCGCGGCACCGTGACCTTCACAGCCGATCCCGCCAGCTACCCGGCCGTTTTCCCCTCGGTCGATCCCGCAACCTGGAACCTGACCGCCATCAGCCCTCTCGCAAGCACCTACGTCCAGGGCTTCGGCAATTTCAACATCAATATCCCGCGCAACACCATCGGCTTCTGGGCGCAGGATGATTGGAAGATCACGCAGCGCCTCACCCTGAACCTCGGCTTGCGCTACGACAACGATATCGGCATCTTCGATCCCTCGCTCAGTCTCAAGAGCGGCATCGTGACGCCGCGCAGCGGCGATAACCTTAACTTCGCCCCGCGCGTGGGCTTCGCTTATGACATTGCAAACAATGGCAGGACGGTAATTCGCGGCGGCGCGGGCAAGTACTTCGCCGATATCCAGGCCAACCAGGTCATCGACCAGCAAATCTTCAACGGCCAGCAGTCGATTCAAGCGTCTGTTTCGAGAACCTCGGCGGCGAACATCAATCTGCTCTCTCCGTTCGGCTCCGCCACGGCCGCCCAGATTCTTTCGGGCGCCGTTGTCATTCCCCAACAGGCCGTGCAAATTCTCGCGCACGACGCGCACACGCCGTTCTCATTGCAGGCTTCCATCGGCGCCGAACACCAGTTCGGCAAGGACTGGACCCTCTCCGCCGACTTCGTCCATTGGCGTGTTTATAACGATTGGATCCGCACCGACGCGAACCTGGTCTACAACCCCGCGACCGGCTTCAACGTGAACCCGACCGTGGTTCCCCGTCCTAACCAGAGCTTCACCACCATCG
>JAOAPQ010000908.1 GCA_025462965.1 Bryobacterales bacterium | reverse complement strand
TCGTGGGCGCGGCCATGCACAGCCGTTTCGTGGTCGAGGGCAAGCCTGGGACCACCATGCGCACCGGGGCCGCCTACTCCACCTGGTACAACGGCGGCCTCCGCACCGTCACATACTTCCACAACATCATCGGGCTCCTCACCGAAACCATCGGCAGCCCCACTCCTATGGAGGTGCCGCTCGTTCCGGATCGCCAACTGCCCAAGGGCGATCTGCCGCTCCCGGTGCCGCCCCAGACGTGGCACTTCAAGCAGTCCATCGATTACTCGATGACCGCGAATCTGGCGGTCCTTGACCTGGCGTCCCGCTACCGCGAGGAGCTGCTCTACAACATCTATCGGATGGGCAAGAATTCCATCGATCGCGGGAACTCGGATTCCTGGACCATCACGCCGAAGCGCATCGAGGCCGTTAAAGCGGCCGCCGCTAAGGAAACTCCTCCCGCGGTCACAGCCGGCCGAAGAGGTGCGGGCGCCGCGGCTGCGCCGGCAGCCGGACCGGGAGGCAATCCCGATTTCTTCAACCAGCGCGGCGCGGGCTCCGTTCCGTCGAAGCTTTACGCATCCGTGCTACACGATCCCGCCGACCGCGATCCGCGCGGCTACATCGTTCCTTCCGACCAGCCCGATTTTCCCACCGCCACCAAGTTCATCAACGCGCTCATCAAAAGCGGAGTCACGGTCCATCGCGCCACGGCTGCCTTTACGGTGGGCGGCAAACAGTATCCCGCGAATTCCTGGGTCGTGAAGAGCGCGCAAGCCTTCCGCCCGCACGTGCTCGATATGTTCGAGCCGCAAGACCATCCGAACGACTTCCAGTACCCCGGCGGCCCGCCGATTCCGCCCTACGACGTCACCGGCTACACGCTGGCGTTGCAGATGGGCGTGAAGTTCGACCGCATCATGGACGCTTTCGACGGCCCCTTCCAGAAAGCTGCAGGCGAGCAGAAGCCGCCCGCAGGCAAGGTGTCCGGCCCCAACAAGCCGGCCGGCTATCTGATCAGCCACGATTTGAACGATTCGTTCGTGATCGTGAACCGCCTGCTCAAGAACGGAGATGAGGTTTACTGGCTGAAGCAGCCCATCACCGTGAGCGGCCGTCAGGAAGGCCCCGGCAGCATCTACGTTCCCGCCCGGCCGGAGACCCGCGCGGTGCTGGAGCGGTCGGCGGCAGAACTCGGCGTGAACGCCGAAGGAGTCGCCTCGGCCCCGTCGGGCGAGGCGTACAAGCTGAAGCCTGTTCGCATCGGACTCTGGGACCAATACGGCGGCTCCATGCCCTCCGGCTGGCTGCGCTGGATCTTCGATCAGTTCGAGTTTCCTTACGAAGTGGTCTACCCGGCCGCGCTCGATGCCGGTAGCATCGCGAGCAAATTCGATGTTCTCGTATTTCCCAGCGGAGCCATGCCGCGTAACGGGGGCGAGACGGGCCGCGGCGGCTTCGGATTTGCTCAGCCCTCGAGCGAGGAAATCCCCGACGAATGGCGCAGCCACCTGGGCCGCGTCACGGCGGAAAAAACCATCCCGCAGCTTCGGAAATTCGTGGAAGCCGGCGGCGCCATCGTTACCGTCGGGGATTCCACCAGCCTCGCCCAATTCTTCGGCTTGCCTGTGAAGAACGGCCTGGCCGAGAAGACCGCCGACGGTCAGGAACGGCCCCTGCCGCGCGAGAAATTCTATGTCCCCGGCTCCGTTCTGCAGGCGAGCGTCGACAACACCAATCCGGTGGCTTACGGCATGGGAAGCACCGTCGACGTTTTCTTCGAAAACAGCCCTGTCTTCCGCATGGCGCCCGACGCCGAAGCCAAGGGCCTCAAGCCGGTTGCGTGGTTCCCGAACGCTTCGCCTCTTCGAAGCGGCTGGGCGTGGGGACAGGCTTACCTGGAGAACACCGTATCGGTTGCCGAAGCTCCCGTGGGGGAGGGTAAAATCTTTCTTCTTGGCGCCGAAGCCGCATTTCGCGGCCAGCCGCATGGAACCTACAAGCTCCTGTTCAACTCCATCTACTTTGGGCCCTCGAAGTCCATAACGCTACCGAAATAAAAGTTCCGCAGTGAATGTGATAATACGTACATAACGGAGCGGCGGCTGACTGCAAGTCGGATAACTTATGACCATCCAAGTTCGCCTTCATAGGTAGACTTCCAGCCACAGGCCAGCTATCTAAAAGAAAACGCGATGATTACACATGGGTAAAGAAGGACCCACAACCTTGGAGCGGAGCCAACCGCAAAAGCTGCTTCCGCCGGGCCCGGCACCCGTTCCACGCCCACGCCGCAGGAGCTTCACATGGGTGTGGCTCCTGATTATCGGGGGCCTGGCCTATGCCGGGTATACGTACTTCGAGGCAACTAAACAAAAACAGGACGCCGCGAAAGCCAACAAGGACGCGAAGAAGGGTCCGCGCGCCGTTCCGGTCGCGGCGGTGGCGTCGCGCATCGGCAATATTCCGATTTACCTGCGCGGCCTCGGCTCTGTCGCCGCGTTCAACACCGTCTCCGTCAAGAGCCGCATCGATGGACAACTCGAAGCCATCCATTTTCAGGAAGGCCAGTTCGTAAACAAGGGCGACCTCCTCGCCGAGATCGATCCGCGCCCCTACCAGGTCCAACTGGAGCAGGCGCAGGGGCAGCTTGCGCGCGACCAGGCGCAGTTGAACGACGCCCGGGTTAACATGGAGCGCTACAAGGCCCTCTGGGAAGAGAAGGTCATTCCCAAGCAGCAATACGACACACAGGCCGCAGCCGTCGGACAGAACGAAGGGACCATCGCATCCGATCAAGCCGCGATCAATAACGCCAAACTTCAACTCCTCTATTGCAAGATCACGGCGCCTCTGAGCGGCCGCGCGGGCTTGCGCCTGGTCGACGTCGGCAACATCGTTCACGCGGCCGATGCGAATGGGATCGTCATGGTGGAGCAGTTGCAGCCCATCTCCGTCCTCTTTACTATTCCCGCAGATGATCTCCCGCCGGTGCTGGCCAGCCTTCGCAGAGGCGTTCACCTTCCAGTCGACGCTTACGACCGCGACGACAAGAACAAGATCGCGACCGGCACTCTTTCGACCGTGGACAATACCATCGATGCCACCACGGGAACATCGCGCCTTAAAGCTCAGTTCAACAACACGGACAACGCCCTGTTCCCGAACCAGTTCGTGAACTGCCGGATGCTGATCGGGACCAGGAGTAACGCGATCATCGTTCCCGCTCCCGCCATTCAACGCGGTCCGCAGGGCCCTTACGTGTATGTCATCAAACCTGATAACACCGCGGCCGTTGCCCCGGTCACCGTGGGTATCACCGAAGGCAACGACGTCGAAGTCCTATCGGGTCTCGAAGCCAACGAGCAGGTCGTGGTGGACGGCCAGGATAAATTGCAGGACGGCAGCAAGGTGGATACGCGCGCGTCCGGCGGAGCGCCCGGCTCTCCCGGCGGAGCCGGAAAGAAGGGCGGCGGCCACAAGGGTTCGGGCCAGGGGAGAAAGAAAACATGAGCCCCTCGCGGCCGTTTATTCTGCGACCGGTCGCGACATCGTTGATGATGGTGGGCGTGCTGCTGGCCGGCTTCGTGGCCTATAAGCAGCTGCCCGTTTCCGCGCTCCCGGAAGTCGACTACCCGACGATCCAGATCCTCACGTTCTATCCTGGCGCGAGCCCGGACGTGATGGCCGCCACTGTCACCGCGCCGCTCGAGCGCCAGTTCGGCCAGGTGCCCGGCCTTAAGCAGATGACTTCGACCAGCTCCTTCGGCAGCTCGGTCATCGTGCTCCAATTCGCGCTCGAGCTCAGCATCGACGTCGCCGAACAGCAGGTGCAGGCCTCTATCAACGCCGCGTCCACTTTTCTTCCGCCCAACCTCCCGAATCCGCCCATTTACAGCAAGAGCAACCCCGCCGATTCTCCTATTCTCACGCTGGCGTTAACCTCCGACGCCATGCCGCTCTCGAAGGTCGAAGACTACGCCGATACGACCCTCGGTCAAAAGATCGCCCAACTCCCTGGCGTCGGACTCGTCAGCATCAGCGGCGGCCAGCGGCCCTCCGTTCGTATCCGGGCGAACCCCACCGCGCTCGCCTCTTACGGGCTGAGCCTCGAAGATCTGCGGCTCGCACTCGCGCAGGCCAACGTTAACCAGGCTAAGGGTCAGATCGAAACCGCCCGCCAATCGTTCACCCTCAATGCGAACGACCAGCTTCTCAGCAGCAGCCAGTACGGGCCCATTATCGTCGCGTACCGGAACGGCGCGCCTGTGCGCCTCTCCGATGTCGCCGATGTAATCGACGGTGTCGAGAACGTCCGCCAGGCCGCGTGGATGAACACCACGCAAGCCGTCATCCTGAACATTCAGCGACAGCCCGGAGCCAACATCATTGGCGTCGTCGATCGCGTCACCGCGCTCATGCCGCAGCTCAGGGCCTCTCTTCCCGAGTCCATCAAAGTTCAGGTGCTTACGGATCGGACCAACACGATCCGCGCTTCCGTGGAAGACGTCCAGTTCGAGCTTATGCTCACCATCGGCCTTGTGGTCATGGTGATTTTCCTGTTCCTGCGCAGCTTCGGCGCCACCGTCATTCCCAGCGTCGCCGTTCCGCTCTCCATCGTGGGGACGTTCGGCGTCATGTACCTGCTCGGGTACAGTCTTAACAACCTTTCGCTCATGGCGCTCACCATCTCCACCGGTTTCGTGGTGGATGACGCCATCGTCATGGTCGAGAATATCGCGCGCTATATCGAAGAAGGCGAATCGCCATTACAGGCCGCACTCAAAGGCTCCGAGCAGATCGGCTTCACCATCGTTTCGTTAACCGTCTCGCTCATCGCGGTGCTGATTCCGCTGCTGTTCATGGGCGATATCGTAGGCCGCCTGTTCCGCGAATTCGCCGTCACGCTGGCGGTCACCATCCTGGTCTCGGCCTTCGTCTCGCTCACGCTCACGCCCATGATGGCCGCGCTCATTTTGCGGCACAAGCCCGCCTCCCAACAGGGCTGGGCTTATCACAAGTCGGAACAGTTCTTCGAATGGGTCATCGCCCGCTACGCCACCACTCTCAGGTTCGTACTGCGCCACCAGCCCATCACGCTGCTGGTGACCATTGCCACTTTCGCCGCCACTCTGTACCTCTACATCATCGTGCCGAAGGGCTTCTTCCCCGTGCAGGATACCGGTGTCATCCTCGGCATCTCGCAGGCGAGCCAGACCATCTCCTTCAACGCCATGGCGGACCGCCAACTGGCACTCGCCAAGGTCATCCTGCAAGACCCGGCCGTCGCCAGTCTCTCATCGTTCATCGGCATTGACGGCACCAACCAGACGATGAACAGCGGGCGCATTCAGATCAACCTGAAGCCGCTCGAAGAACGCCGGCTCAACGCCAGCGATGTCATCCGCCGCCTCCAGCCCAAGCTCGCCGGTATCGAGGGCGTCACACTGTTCATGCAGCCGGTCCAGGATCTCACGGTGGAAGACCGCGTCTCACGCACGCAATACCAGTACAGCCTGGAGGACGCCGACGCCAACGAGTTGAACGTCTGGACGCCGCGCCTCATCGAAAAACTCCAAAAGCTTCCGCAGCTTCGCGACGTCGCGAGCGACCAGCAGACCGGCGGCTTGCAAGCCACGCTCGCCATCGACCGCGACACAGCCTCCCGGTTCGGCATCTCGCCCCAGGCCGTGGACGATACCCTCTACGACGCCTTCGGGCAGCGCCAGGTCTCCACGATTTTTACGCAGCTGAACCAATACCACGTGGTGCTCGAAGTGGATCCGAGCTTTCAATCGAGTACCGGCTCGCTGAAGAACATTTTCGTCCGCTCAGGCACCGGCATGCAGGTCCCGCTCAGCACCTTTACTGAAATCCAGCCCTCGAACGCATCGCTCGCCGTCAATCACCAGGGGCAATTCCCGGTGGTCACGCTGTCCTTCAATCTTGCGCCGGGCGTATCTCTGGGCGAAGCGGTAAAGGTCATCAAGGGCGCCGAGACGGAGATCAACTTCCCCGCCAGCATCCAGGCATCGTTCCAGGGAACCGCGCAGGCGTTCCAGAACTCGCTCGCCAACGAGCCGGTGCTCATACTCGCCGCTCTCATTACCGTGTACATCGTCCTCGGCGTTCTCTACGAAAGCTACATTCACCCGATCACGATTCTCTCGACTCTTCCATCGGCCGGCGTCGGCGCGATCCTTGCGTTGCTCATCACGAGAAACGACCTCACCGTGATTGCGCTGATCGGCATCATCCTGCTGATCGGCATCGTCAAGAAGAACGCCATCATGATGATCGATTTCGCGCTCGATGCCGAGCGCCATGAAGGCAAGACGCCGGATGAATCCATCTACCAGGCCTGCCTGCTGCGCTTCCGTCCCATCATGATGACTACTATGGCGGCGCTGCTTGGCGGCGTACCGCTCGCGCTCGGGACCGGTGTCGGTTCGGAACTTCGCCGCCCGCTCGGCATCACGATCGTGGGCGGCCTGATCGTCAGTCAGGTGCTCACGCTTTACACCACGCCGGTGGTTTATCTTTACTTCGACCGGCTGGCTCGCCGGCTGTCGCGGTTCAGGATTGGCAACGAAGTGAGCGATGAACCGCTGCCGGCGCATGGAGACTAGAGAAGTGAATCCGTACCTTTTGCCAGTGCGGAGAACGCGGCTATCGCCGCGTGTCCGTCCCGTCCAGGTGACGAAATGAGTATTTCTGCTCCTTTTATTCATCGGCCCGTGGCGACATCGCTGCTTACAGCCGGGCTCGCGCTGGCGGGGGCTATTGCCTACACTCTTCTGCCCGTTGCGCCACTTCCGCAGGTGGATTTCCCTACCATCCAGGTAAATGCCGGCCTTCCCGGCGCCAGCCCGGAGACCATGGCTTCCTCCGTCGCCACGCCTCTCGAACGCCAGTTCGGCCGCATCGCGGGCATCACGGAGATGACGTCATCGAGCGGACTGGGCTCGACGAATATCACGCTTCAGTTCGATCTTAACCGCAACATCGATGCCGCCGGCCGCGACGTCCAGGCCGCCATCAATGCCGCCCGCGGTCAGTTGCCCGCCGCGCTGCCCTCCAATCCGAATTACCGCAAAGTCAATCCCGCCGACGCGCCCGTCATGATCCTGTCTCTCACTTCGGATCGATACCCGGTCAGCGCCATGTACGACGCCGCCGATTCGATCCTCGCGCAGAAGATCGCGCAGGTGCAGGGAGTCGGCCAGGTCAACGTCGGCGGCGGCGCCAAACCCGCCGTTCGCGTCGAGCTCAACCCCCACATCCTGAACAGCATCGGAGTGGGTACCGACCAGATCCGGACCGCGCTGAACGCCGCTAACGCCCACAGCCCTAAAGGCTCCATCAGCGACAGTTCCCGGATGTGGGAACTTCAAACCACGGACCAGCTCTTCAACGCGGCGCAGTATAAGCGCCTCATTGTTGCTTATAACAACGGCGCTACCGTGCGGCTGGGCGATGTCGCGAATGTCATCGATTCGCAGGAAGACCGCCGCAACGCCGGCATTTCGGACGGCAAGCCCGCCGTGCTCGTCATCATCTCCCGCCAACCGACGGCCAACCTGATCGACATGGTCGATCGCCTCAACGCGCTGCTGCCGGTGCTCCAGGCATCCATTCCGCCGGCCATCAAAATCACGGTCGTCAACGACCGTACCACCACCATCCGCGCGTCGATCCACGATGTTCAGCGCACGCTGATGATCTCGATCGGCCTCGTGATCCTCGTCGTATTCCTGTTCCTCCGCAATGTCTGGGCGACCATCATCCCGAGCGTCGCCGTCCCGCTCTCGCTGCTCGGCACATTCGGCATCATGTACCTATGCGGGTACAGCCTGGACAATCTCTCCCTCATGGCGCTCACCATCTCCACCGGCTTCGTGGTGGATGACGCCATCGTCGTCATCGAGAACATCTCGCGCTATCTGGAACAGGGCATGTCTCCCCTCCAGGCCGCGTTGAAAGGCTCCGCCGAAATCGGCTTTACGGTGCTCTCCATGAGCACGTCGCTCATCGCCGTCTTCATTCCGATCCTGCTGATGGGCGGAATCGTCGGCCGCCTCTTCCGCGAATTCGCGGTCACCCTGTCCGCCGCCATCGCGGTCTCTCTAGTCGTCTCGCTTACCGCCACGCCCATGATGTGCGGCAAATTCCTCAAATCGCAGCACGGCATCAAACACGGCTGGGCGCACCGACTGGGCGACCGCATCTTCGATGGCATGCTGGGCTTCTATGACCGCACCCTCAAGGTGGTTCTGCGCCATCCGCAGATCACCATGCTGGTGATGCTATCGACGATTGCCGCCAACATTTACCTTTACGTCGTCGTCCCCAAAGGCTTCTTCCCGCAGCAGGATACCGGCCGCATGATGGGCGCCCTTCAGGGCTCCCAGGACATCTCTTTTCCCGCCATGAAAGCGAAGATGGACCAGTTCTTCAGCATCGTCATGGAGGATCCCGCGATCGACCACACCACCGGCTTCACGGGCGGCGGCAGCAGCAACACCGGGCGCATGTTCATTCAGCTCAAACCGCTTGAACAGCGCGGCGTCAGCGCGGACGCGGTCATCAACCGCCTGCGCCCGAAACTGAGCCACATCGCGGGGTCCACGCTGTTCCTGCAGTCCGCCCAGGACGTCCGCGTAGGCGGCCGCATGAGCAATTCCCAATATCAGTACACCTTGCGGGCGGATAAGATTCAGGACCTGAACGACTGGTCGCAGCGCCTGCTTGAGGCGATGCGCAACATCGAAGATATCAAAGATCCGAATAGCGACCAGCAGGCCAAAGGGCTCCAGACCAGACTCGTGGTGGATCGAGATACAGCCTCGCGCCTGGGTCTTTCCGCCCAGCAAATCGACGACGGGCTCTATGACGCTTTCGGCCAGCGCCAAGTCTCGACCATGTATAAATCCATCAACCAATACCACGTGGTGATGGAGATCGATCCTGAATTCCAACAGGGTCCCCAGTCGCTGAAACAGATCTACCTGCGGGCTTCGAATGGCGCGGAAATCCCGTTCAGCAGCTTCGCCCACTTCCAGACCCAGAACACCACGCTGGCCGTAAACCACCAAGGCCAGTTTCCCTCGATCACTCTGTCATTCAATCTCGCGCCCGGCGTGGCCCTGGGAGACGCCGTCGAGGAGATCCTTGCGGCTGAGCGCGAAATCGGCATGCCGCCGAGTGTCCAGGGCAGCTTCCAGGGCACCGCGCAGGCGTTCCAGGATTCGCTCAAGAACGAGCCGCTTCTGATCCTGGCCGCGCTCGTCACCGTCTATATCGTGCTCGGCATTCTGTACGAAAGCTACATTCACCCGATTACGATTCTTTCCACGCTGCCTTCGGCCGGCGTGGGCGCCATGCTCGCGCTGCTGATTTCGCATACCGAGCTCAGCATTATTGCGCTGATCGGGATCATTCTCCTGATCGGCATCGTCAAGAAGAACGCGATCATGATGATCGATTTCGCGCTCGACGCGGAGCGGCGTGAGCACATGTCTTCCATGGACGCTATTTACCAGGCCTGCCTGCTGCGGTTCCGGCCGATCATCATGACGACGATGGCAGCGCTGCTCGGGGGGCTGCCGCTCGCGCTCAGCACCGGTACCGGGTCGGAATTGCGCCAGCCGCTCGGCATTACGATTGTGGGCGGGCTGATTTTCAGCCAGATGCTGACGCTTTACACTACGCCGGTGACGTATATGTACATGGACCGGCTGCGGCTGTGGTCGGAGCGGACCTTCCGACGGAGATCAGCGCAGCCAACGCCCGCGGAGGTTTAGGGGCTGGTGGGTTTGTTGCGGTGTTGCGGGTTTGGCTGCGGTTTTGGCGGGTGTGGCATGGGATTGCGCGGGTTTTGCGGGGGTTTCATTTTTGGGGTCATTTTGGTTTGTTTTCAGTAAGTTGCTTGGGTTCGCTCCGTTGGATTCGCACGTAAAGACGACAGGCCACGAAAGACGATGGCCTGTCCTACGCTTGCTATTATGCGCGGCGCGCGAACGGAGTTTTGGTGGGTGAGGAGGTAACGGGTTTGTTTTCAGCGGAAGATTGCGTGATATCGGTGTGAATCGGCCGCGGCCGTGCCGCAACGGGGGATGAAAACGCTCTCAGAACGGAGTAAGCTGCGATTGCCGGGAGCGAACATCGACCGTCATGCATTTGGAGCCTGAGTGCCCTTTTGAATCAGTTACCTAGAGAAGCCAGCAGGGGAGAACCGACTGTCGATTCTGTGGAACGTCGTAATGCGCCACGTTGCAATGAATGGAGCGATACGGAATGCGGAGGTGAAGTCGAAGTCCAAAACCAAGAAGTGTTAGGTCCCTACATCCTCTGCTCCCTCAGCGGCTTGGGCTAACGCCCAAACTCATGGAGAATAGCCTTACCTATGAAGATTGCTATGAGAATAAGGCCGCCGAGCCGGATAACGACAGCTTCGGCGACGGAAATGTGCTCCAACCACTTCATATGTCGAGCTCCTCAACGGCAACGCCAATCCTTTCCAGCGCGAAAATGGCCGCACCAGCAACCTCGTCGTTCTGCGCGGCGGCGTCAAACGATTCGTAAACCTGAAAAGTTTTATCGACTTCCGTGTAATCACCCTCTTCAGACCAGAACAAAATCACGACTCCCCCCTTAGCAGTGACAGCAACGCAAAAGTGCGTATCAAAGCCCAGCAAGTTCAAAATCTCGGGCTTCTTCGGTCCCATTATCCATTTGCCGTTGAAAGCCTTAATCCTTGGCAGACCGTTAGCTTCTGCGTCGTTGTAGTGAACCTCAATGCGCTCAAAGCCCTTCACCTCTGCCTCCTTCCGCGCGACGAACGCCTTCAGTCCGTCCATAATCACAGGCGATAACTTCTCCCCGGCAATCTCTCGTGCTCGCTCCCATGTCGGTACGTCCTCGTCGCGGATGTAAATGGTTCTATTCATATTTATAACAAGCACTCTACGTATAACACGTATAAAAAGGAAATACAATTTATATTTCAAAAAGAATAATTCTCCCCTCGCCCTCTCGTTAGGGCGGCTGGGTGGGCGGTGAAAGGCACTGCATAAAGGACCGAATAGTCGCCTGAGAACCGCTATTCCCACCAAACCGACCGGTCGTGTTGCCATAGTCAGTAAATCAGCGGCCCTCGGGTCGCGGTGGCATGCGCAAAACGCGCGCTCGCTCCAGCAGCTCCGGCACTCGATTCCGGGCAGCCCGCAGGCCGGAGTTTGTACGCGGGCTTGCTTTTATGGAGTTCATCCGGCCAATGCCTACCTGGGAGGATTTTCGCGTCGCTGGCCGCGAAACGTTTCAGAAGTTCAGAACTCCTAGGATCGGAGAACAAATGATTCTTGAAGGCAACGCGTTCGTCGAGCGAGTTCTTCCCAGACAGATCATTCGGAAGCTGACGAATGGGGAGATGGCAATCTACCGAGCGCCGTTTCCTACTCCAGAGTCGCGCGTTCCGACCTGGCGCTTCCCGAACGAGTTGCCAATTGCTGGAAAACCCGGTGATGTGTATTCCACGATCGAGCACGCACATATGGCATTGTCGCGCTCGTCGTATCGCAAGCTGCTATTTGTGGGAGATCCCGGTACATTAGTCTCGCCGGTATTCGGGGACAGCTTCGCGAAAAGGCTCAACAACTGCAGAGTCCTACATCTCGGCCTGGGTCGTCACTACCTGCAGGAGGACCATCCGGAAGCGATAGGCAAGGCAATCGCAGAATGGATCAAAGACGCAGAAGCGATTCCTCAGGAACTGAGCTTTGCCGGCAGAGTACCCGACCGGGACTTGGTGCGGAAGGACTGCAAACTCGAATTTAAGCTCCTACGCGAATCTGTGTTGGAGCTCGTTAAAAGCTGCGGTGGACAAACGTGAATAGTCCACCGCAGTCGCAGCAACGGGATCACGGGCTTGAGCCTCAGCACTGAGGAGTTGCGGGTTCCGGTTGTATCACCTGTCTAGTGTAGTGTCCACGAATTAGCTGGACAAACGTTTTCGGCTCTTTGGCGAGCTGCAGCCGGGCTGAATCTGCTCAAGAGTCTGACGGCACCGCGCCAGTTTGG
>JAOAPQ010000886.1 GCA_025462965.1 Bryobacterales bacterium | reverse complement strand
ACCGCCTTTCCACTCGACTACGCCGCGCAGGTCATGGCCGGCGAGCAGTCAACCGGCACATTTGTTCGCGTCGCGGGCGAGACGGACGAACTCCGCGAAGCGCACGCCGCGCGCATCGAGAGCATAGAGGAACTGGATACAGCCACCTCGCCCTCGCTCCCCGGCGGAGGCAAACCGAAGGGCGCGAATGTCTGGCGTCGTGCGAACGTCGAGCTTTCGTGGCCCCTGTCCAATATGGGTCCATCGCTGCCCAATCTGGTCGCTACCATCGCGGGGAATCTCTTCGAGCTCAACCCATTCTCGGGCCTGAAACTCCTTGATGTCTCGCTGCCGTCTGCATTCCTTGATCGCTATCAAGGACCGCAATTCGGCGTCCCCGGCACGAGGCGCCTGACGGGCGTTTTCGACCGTCCTCTCGTCGGTACCATCATCAAACCGAGCGTCGGCCTTTCCCCCGAGGCCACCGCGATGACGGTGGATGCCCTCGCCGAAGGCGGCATCGACTTCATCAAAGACGATGAGTTGCAAGCCGATGGCCCGCACTGTCCCTTCCAAGACCGCATGGAAGCCGTCATGCGTGTGATCAACCGCCACGCCGATCGCAGTGGCCGCAAGGTGATGTACGCCTGCAACATTACCGGCGACTTGGACGAGATCCTGACCCGTCACGACGCTGTGGAAGCCGCCGGTGGGACCTGCGTCATGGTAAGCCTCAACAGCATCGGCTTACCGGGCCTGGTGGCTCTGCGCAAACGGTCCCGGCTCGTTATCCACGGGCATCGCAACGGATGGGGAATCTACAGCCGTTCCCCCGCGATCGGCATGAGCTACATCGCGTACCAGAAGTTCTGGCGGCTGGCCGGTGTCGATCACATGCATGTCAACGGCCTTGCGAACAAGTTCTGCGAGGACGATGCTTCCGTAATCGCATCGGCGCGGGAGTGCCTCACGCCCATGTTCGACGTTCCCGGTCGCGGCTGCGAAATCATGCCGGTCTTTTCTTCCGGCCAGTCGGTAAGACAGGCGCCCGGAACCTGGCAAGCGCTCGGCTCCACGGATCTCATCTTCGCTTGCGGTGGCGGAATCATGGCCCATCCCGGAGGAATCGCAGCGGGCGTACGAGCCATTCGCCAGGCTTGGGACGCGGCGCTCGCCGGAGTGCCGCTCGATCGGCACGCGCGCGATCACCGGGAGCTCAGAGAGGCGCTCGAGAAGTTCGCGGCATGACCGACCGCCTCTTCTCTTTCTACGGCGACGATTTTACCGGCTCCACGGACGCGCTCGAAGCGTTAGCCTCAAACGGCATCCCAAGCGTGCTCTTTCTCGATCCTCCCGATGAAAATTTGCTCGCCCGATTTGCCCATTGCCGCGCGATCGGAATCGCCGGTGAAAGTCGCAGCCGCGGACCCGCGTGGATGGACGAGCATCTGCCGTCCATCTTTTCCAGCCTCCAGAACTACGGAGCGCCTCTCTGCCAGTACAAAGTCTGTTCCACGTTCGATAGTTCGCCGGAATTCGGGAGCATCGGGCGCGCGCTCGAAATTGGTCAAAACATATTCGGCAGTCCTTGGGTTCCCATCGCGGTGGCCGCGCCTCATCTCAAGCGTTACGTCCTGTTCGGAAACCTTTTCGCCGCCGCTTGCGGTGCTGTCCACCGGATCGATCGTCACCCCACCATGGGCATTCATCCGGTCACACCCATGCACGAACCCGATCTGCGCCTTCACCTCGCCCGGCAGACCAACCGGCGCATCGCCTTGCATGACATCCTCGCGCTCGAACCCGGTAGCGCCGATGCGCGTCTTGACGCACTCTTATCGGACAAGCCGGACGCCATTCTGTTCGACGGCTTGCTCGAAGGTTCACTCCGGGAAGTAGGCCGTCTGATCTGGACACGGGGTGCCTCTTTCTGCGTTGGCAGTTCCGGTCTCACCCATGCGTTGATTCTGCACTGGCGCCACGCCGGGTTGATCCCGCCCGATTTCCACCCTGCATCGGGCAACCCGGCCGAACGCCTCATCGTCGTCAGCGGAAGTTGTTCACCCGTAACCGAAGCGCAGATCCGATGGGCCATGCGGCACGGCTTCACCGGCCTGCGTGTGGATGGAACAGGCGACGTCGCTAGCGTACTTGCCGCCGCCCTCGGCGAGCTACAACACGGTCGGAATATCATCTTGTACAGCGCCCTCGGTCCGGCCGATTGCACCGGAACGCCGCGCGGGGAAGAACTCGGCTCTTGGCTTGGCTCGTTGCTTCTTGATCTTGTGAGGCGCTCTGGAGTCCGCCGCGTCGCAATAGCGGGCGGCGATACTTCCACTCACGCAGTCCGCCAGCTCGGAATGAAAGCACTCACCTTCGCCGGAATGCTGTCCCCTGGCTCACCACTGTGCCGGGGCTACTCCTCCGATCGGACCGTCGACGGCCTTGAACTCGTCCTCAAAGGCGGCCAGGTTGGCCCCGACAACTTCTTCGAAATCGTTCAGAAGGGCAAGGAATGACAAAGGAAGGCACGACCAAAATCGCGCTCCTCGGAGCAGGCGGCAAGATGGGCGGCCGCATCACCGACAATCTCCTGAAGACGGACTACCTAGTGCGGCACGCTGAAGTAAGCGAGCGCGGCAGGGCATCGCTCGTGCAGAAAGGGCTCACGGCCGTAACTCCCGAAGAAGCTGTCGAGGGCAGCGACGTCGTCATCCTGGCTGTGCCAGACAATCGCATCGGCGCCGTCACGCGCGGCCTCAACGCTCACTTCCATTCCGGTACGATGCTCATCACACTGGATATCGCAGCGCCCATGGCGGGCGAACTTCCTGTCCGCGATGACCTGGTTTACTTCGTCGCCCATCCCTGTCATCCATCTGTCTTCGGCGGCGAAACGGAGCCGGCGGCCCAGCTCGATTTCTTCGGGGGCATCAAAGCCCGCCAGAACATCGTTTGCTCGCTGGTCCAAGGTTCCGAGGAGAACTACGCGTTGGGCGAGGCAATCGCCCGCGCCATCTACGCGCCCGTCGTCAATGCCCACCGATGCACGGCGGAACAAATGGCGATTCTCGAGCCCGTGCTCTCCGAAACCGTTCTCGGTACGTGCCTCACCATTGTCCGCGAGGCAATGGACCACGCCGTCAGCATCGGCGTACCGGAAGCCGCCGCGCGCGACTTCCTGCTGGGCCATCTGAAAGTGGAACTGGGGATCGTCTTCCAATTATTCGAAGGTGCAACGTTCTCCGATGGCGCGCTGAAAGCGATAGAGGAAGCCAAGCACAGCCTCTTCCGGCAAGACTGGAAAAAAGTTTTCGAGCCGGAGGCAGTAAAGAAAAGCATCCGGAGAATCACGGCGCCGCCGGCGTGAGCTCTGCCTACTTATGCACGGAGCCGTCTGCGTTCACGCTGAACTCCGCGGACTTGCCATTCTTGCCGGCGTAGGCAGCTTCATAGCTCTTTTCGGATCCAACTGTCACTAACTCCACTTTCTTGATCTTGCCGCCCGCGGTTTTCTTCTGAATCGCTTCCCGGGCGGGGGCCGGTATGCTATCTAACCCTACTTCTTGTTCCACGGAGGCGACCTGGCCTGTTGCGTCCAGCATCAGGTCACGGCTCTTGCCATTCACCGTCGTCTCCACCTCGTACATGGTCTTCCCAT
>JAOAPQ010000837.1 GCA_025462965.1 Bryobacterales bacterium | reverse complement strand
TCGAGGTCGACCTGCAAGGCACGAGCGGACCGCCGTTACTCCGGTACCCGCGCACGGGCGAGGAACCGCTTTCCTTCGCGCAGCAGCGGCTCTGGTTCCTCGATCGCTTTTACGCGGGCGAAAGCCCGATGTACAACATCCCGGTATCGCTGGCTTTGACCGGACCGCTCGACCCCGGGCGACTCAGCGCCGCCTTCACGGCGATCTCGGAACGCCACGAGATTCTACGAACGATTTTTCGGGAGACAGACGGCACCCCGGTGCAGATAATTGCCGCGGACGCGACCCTCGATCTCGCCGCCGAACAGATCAGTGAAAAAGACCTGAACCTCCGAATCGCCGAAGAGGCCGCCCGGCCGTTCGATCTTACGCGCGGCCCACTTGTGCGGGTGAGGCTTTACAACACGGGCGCGGATCGGCATGTCCTGCTGATCGTGATGCATCACATCATCTCCGATATGTGGTCCTTCGGAGTGCTTTCCCGCGACCTGCGCGACGCATATGCCGGACAGGCCCTCGGGCCGCTTCCGATCCAATACGCCGATTTCGCCCAATGGCAGCGAGAGTGGCTTGCGGGGGGCCGGCTTGCGCGGGAAGCATCGTACTGGAAGCAGCAACTCGCCGGCGCGCCGCCGCTGCTGGAACTTCCGGCGGACGCGCCGCGGCCGGCCAGGCAAACATTCCGTGGCGGCAACCACTGGTTTCATTTCAGCAAGGACCGGACGGACGCGCTCAAACGGTACAGCCGTCGCGAAGGCGCGACTCTGTTCATGACGTTGCTCGCCGGTTTTCAGGCGATTCTCGCCCGATACACAGGCGTGATGGACATCAGCGTAGGCACGCCGATCGCAAATCGGACATGCACGGAAACGGAAGAGCTGATCGGTTTTTTCGTGAACACGCTGGTGATGCGTACAGATCTGAGTGGATCGCGGGGTTTCCGCGAATTGCTGGGGCGCGTCCGGGAAGTTACGCTCGACGCGTACGCGCACCAGGAATTGCCGTTTGAAAAACTTGTGGAGATTCTTGAGCCCGAACGCAGCGCAAGTTATACGCCGCTGTTCCAGGTGCTCATCGTTCTACAAAATGTCCCGACTGAAAATTTTAGCCTGGAGGGCATAGAAGCGGAATGGATGCCGCTCGAGACGACCACCGCGCGCTTCGATGTGTCGCTCGGCATTGAGGAGCGCGAAGGCTGCCTGCGTTGCCAGTTGAACTACAACCGCGATCTGTTCGACGCGGACCGGATGGAGCGCATGGCCGGGCACTTCACGACTTTCCTGGCAGCCGCGATTGCGGAGCCGGAGCGGAGTATCGGCGAGCTTCCGCTGCTGACGGCGGCGGAAGAACGGAAGTTGGAAGAGTGGAACGCCACACGCGCCGACTATCCGCGGATGCCATTCCCCGAGCTCTTCGCCGAACAAGTGGGGAAGACGCCGGAGCATGTTGCCATCGAGTGCGGAGAGCGCGCGTGGACCTATGCGGAGTTGGATGCGCGGTCTAACTCGGTAGCGGCGCATTTGCGGCAAGCCGGCGTGGGGCCGGAAGTGCCGGTCGGGATCGTGGTCGAGCGTTCGCTCGAGATGATGGCAGGACTGCTCGGCATCTGGAAAGCCGGCGGCGCCTACGTGCCGATCGACCCGGACTCCCCCGACGAGCGGCAGGCATTGATCCGGAAGGACTCCGGAGTGTCGATCGTGCTTACGCAAAGCGCGATTAGGGATTTGGGAAATCCAAGCAAGCCCATTTCTTGCGAACTCACTCTGGAAAGCCTCGCTTACGTGATGTACACATCCGGCTCGACCGGTATGCCGAAGGGCGTCGCCGTTCAACACAGCTCGATGATCAACCTGTTGGAGGCGATGCGGCGGGACACGGGCATCGGTCCATGCGATTCCTTGCTTGCGATCACCACCCCGGCTTTCGATATATCCGTGCTCGAGTTGTGGCTGCCGCTCATGGTAGGCGCACGGGCAATTCTCGCCACTCGCGGTGAGGCGCGAGACGCCGCGCGTCTTCGCGGGCTGATCGAACGGTCGCGCGCGACCATCATGCAAGGCACGCCCACGACGTGGACCATGCTGCTCGACGACGGCTGGCGGCCGTCCGCAGGATTCCAAATCCTGTGCGGCGCGGAAGCGCTCCCGCCCCATCTCGCCGGGCGCCTCGCGAAGCTCGACCGCGTGGTTTGGAACTTGTTCGGTCCGACCGAGACCTGCGTGTGGTCCACGATGGCGCGTGTGGATGGCGGGCCGGTAACCATCGGCCGGCCAATCGCCAACACCCGTGTTTATATTCTCGATGAGAACCGGCAGCCGGTGCCTGTCGGGGTCTGGGGCGAACTGTACATCGGTGGCGTTGGTGTTGCGCGCGGATATCTGAACCGCCCGGAACTCACGGCGGAAAAGTTCGTCACATTCGCCGGTGGCGAGCGCGTATTCCGCACGGGAGATAGCGTACGCTGGCGGGCCGACGGGCAGTTGGAGTTCGCCGGCCGCCTGGACACTCAGGTCAAGCTGCGCGGCTTTCGGATCGAATTGGGCGAGATCGAAGCGGCGCTGATGAAATCTCCCGGCGTGCGCGCCGTGGCAGCCGCTCTTAGCGAAGACGAGTCTGGAGACAAACGGCTGGTGGCCTATCTGGTTGCCGACGATGTCACGGGAGAGCAACTGCGGCGGTCGCTCGAGCGGCAATTGCCGGATTACATCATCCCTTCGCGCTTCGTGTTTCTCGATGCTCTTCCGCTATCGGCGAACGGCAAGGTTGACCGTCGGGCGCTGCCGGCCCCGGAAGATATCCACGAGCCCGAACGCACTTCCGTAATCGCGCCCCGCACGCAAACGGAGGAGATGATCGCGAACATCTTCGCGGAGGTCTTGCGGCTCGATTGGGTCGGCGTGGAAGACAATTTCTTTCATCTGGGTGGACATTCACTTCTCGCCACTCAAGTGATCTCGCGGATTCGCCACAGGCTGGCAGTTGAGGTCGCGCTGAGCACGCTGTTTGAAGATCCCTCTGTAGCCGGGCTCGCGCGCCGTATCGGGGAAGACGGCTGCGGCAGTATTGGACCGCCGTTGCGCCCGTACACTCGCACGGGCCATGAACCCGTTTCCTTTGCGCAGCAGCGTTTATGGTTCCTCGAGCGTTACTACGAAGGCCAGACGCCGATGTACAACCTTGTCGACGCGCTGCCTTTAGCGGGGCCGCTGGATATCGAGAGACTTCGCGCCGCGTTCGAGGGGATCGTCGAACGCCACGAGACGTTACGCACCAGCTTCGGTGAGTTGGATGGCAACCCGGTGCAGATTGCCGCTTCCGAAGGGCGTCTGGATTTCGCTGTAGAGCAAGTCGCGCCGGAGGACTTGCGGGGCTGTATCGCGGCAGAAACGAAACGCCCGTTCGACCTGACGCGCGGCAGCCTGATGCGCGTGAAACTGTACAGTCTCGCGGCAGAGCGCCACGTGCTCGCGGTCGTGGTGCACCACATCGTCACCGACGGTTGGTCGTTCGGCGTACTCTATCGAGAGCTGCGCGATCGCTATGAAGGACGGCCGGTGGCGAAACTCGCGATCCAGTACGTGGATTACGCGCAATGGCAGCGGGAGTGGCTGACGGGCCGGCGGCTCGAACGGGAAGTGTCTTACTGGAAGGCCCAGTTGGCGGGAGCGCCGCCGCTGCTCGCATTGCCGCTCGACCGTCCGCGTCCCGCCATACAAACGTTCGCGGCGGGCAACTGCAAATTCTCGCTCGATGAAGAATTGACGGGCGCGT